>JBBQFA010000085.1:0-9303 GCA_038321515.1 Thermoleophilia bacterium
CGTCGAGTCCTTCGCCCGCTCCCAGGACTCCGTACTGCGGCAGCGCGCCGGCCTGCCGCTGCAGTGCCGCGTCTTCGCGACCGACGGGAGCGACCTCACCGGCAAGCTGCACGCACGCGGCTCGAGCTACCTGGACGATGACGACCGGGGCACCGGGATGCGGCGCCGGCTGCTTCTGCTCAGCCTTCGGCGACGCCTGCTCGTGCGCGTCGTCCCCGGCGTCCTGCTCTGGGCGCTCGCCTTCGCCTTCGTCGTCGACGTGCTCGGGGTCCGCCTCGACATCGCCCTCGCGATCTCGCTCGGGGCACTGGCCCTGCAGACCCTCGTCATGGCGATCGACACCGGCCGCCACCGCTAGCGACAGCGGCCGCAGGACAGCCCGCCGCGTGCGGCGAAGCTAGCGACATGCCGAGTGACATACCTATTGACGATGGCCTTGCCGCCCTCGACGACGCCCTCCCCGTGATCCGCGCCGCCACCGTCGACGACGTCCTGCTCGCGACCGTCGAGGCCGCCTGCCGGCTGGTCGGTGCGGCTCGCGGACTGGCCGGGCTGTTCGACGGGGAGGCCGCGACGAGCGACGCCTGGTACGACCGCGAGACGGGCTGGCATCGGGCGCGCCTGCGCTGGGAGATCGGCACGGGCGGCCCGGGGCGAGTCTGTGCCTCGCGCACGCCGCTGCTCGGCAACGACCTGCCGCCGTCGGCTGATGGCCTCGAGGAGGCGACGGAGGTGCTCGGTCTGGACAGCTTCGCCTGCGTGCCTCTGCTCGACGAGGCTGGCTCAGTGCTGGGCTTTGTCGAGGTCGGCGGCCGCGGCCGCTCCTACTCGCCGGCAGACGCTCGCCGTCTGGCGGCGCTGGCCGCGATCGCCGCTGAGAGACTCACCGAGACCGCCGGCGGCGGGCGGCGCCTCACGGAGGATCAGGCGGCGCTGGCCGACGTCGCAGAGCGTCTCCAGCGACGGCTTCTGCCCGCCGCGCCGCCGTCGCTCCCCGGGCTCGACATCGCCTTCACCTATCGCTCGGCCAGCACCGGCGTGCTCAGCGGCGGCGACTTCGTCGACTACTATTCACGCCCGCCATCCTCGAGCCTGGCGTTCGCCATCGGCGACGTCGCCGGCAAGGGCGTGGAGGCGATGGCGATCACTTTCGTCACCAAGTACATTCTGCGCGCCGCCGTGCACGGCGCTCAGCTCTCGTGGCCGACGCGCCCTGGTGAGGCGCTGCAGGAGCTTCGCAACGGGCTCCTGGAGCAGCCCGACTTCGGCCCCCAGAGCGAGCGCTTCGTCACGGTGCTCTTCGGGCTGCTCGACCCGCGCCGCGGTGTGCTCCAGCTGGCCAGCGCCGGCCACCCGACGCCGTTTCTGGTGCGAGCGGACGCGGTCGAGCGGCCGCTCCTGCTGACCGAACCGGCGATCGGCGTCGAGCTCGGCGCCGCGCTGGAGGCCTACCCGACGGAGAGCCTGCAGATGGAGGTCGGTGATCTGCTCGTGCTGTTCACGGACGGTGTCGCCGAACTGAGGGACGAGCACGGCCGCTTCTTCGAAGAGAGCATGGCGGCGTCGCTCGCGGGGGCGCACGGTCGTAGCGCCGCCACGACCGTCGCCGCGCTGCTCGCGGCGGCCGAGAGTTTCTCGGCGCGGCCGCCGGCCGACGACCTTGCCGTCCTCTGCATCGGCCTCACGGGCATCGCTGCGGTACACTAGCCGGCATTCTCGCCGATACAGGTGAGACAAGGCTTTGCCCGACAAGGAGGATCAGTGTTGCGCAGCGCTTACCTGCGACGGCAGGACGGCTTCATCCGGGAGATCTTGTGGGTCGCCGTCGTCATCGCGATCGCGGCGGTAGTGGTGCTGGACGGGATGTCGATCTTCACGGCCCACCAGGCGGTGCGCAACGACTCGGCCACGGCAGCCAAGGAGGCGCGCACCGAGTTCGCCCAGACGCTCAGCCTGCCGGCGGCCAAGATCGCCGCCCAGCAATACCTCTCAAAGTCCGGTCTGACGCTTCTGTCGTTCACGTCCTCCCAGAGCCTCGAGGGCACCGCGGTCTTCACGGTCAAGTCGAAGGCCTCCGCCCCGACCTACGTTTTCAGGTTCCTGGGCATCGTCCCGGGCCTCAAGAAGTGGGTCGACCGGACGACGCATCCCGTCGGCTCCGGTTCGTCCGAGTAGCGGGGGTCAGCGAGCGGTCTTGAGCCGGGCGAAACGCTCGTGTCGCTCAAGCCCGAGCCGCACGATCTCCTCGACCAGGGCCCGGCCGTCCACACCCGAGGCCGCCCAGAGCCTCGGGAATCCGCTCATCGCCGTCATGCCCGGGATCGTGTTGATCTCGTTCAGGATGACGCGGTCGGTGGACCGCTCGAGAAAGCAGTCGCAACGCGCGAAACCGCTGGCGTCTATGGCTTTGAATGCTGCCGCGGCCAGAGCCCTCGTCTCGGCCTGATGCTCGGGGCTCACATCGGCGGGGATCACGAAGGACATCATGCCCTCGGTGTACTTGGCCTCGTAGTCGTAGAACTCGTTGACCGGGATGACTTCGCCGGCCATGGAGGTGCGCGGCTCGCTGTTGCCGAGCACGCTACACTCGAGCTCGCGGCCGTCGCAGGCCGCCTCGATCACGACCTTGCGGTCGTAGGCGGCGGCCAGCTCCAGCGCCGGGCCCAGCTCGGAGCGGTCGTGGGCCTTGGTCATCCCGACGCTCGAGCCCAGATTGACCGGCTTGACGAACACGGGGTAGTCGAGCCGCTTCTCGACGGCCGCGACCGCGGCGCCGCCGGTCGTCGCGTCGTCGCGCAGCACGAGGTAGTCCATCTGAGGCAGGCCCGCGCTTGCGAACACTGCCTTCATGAGCTCTTTGTCCATGCCGACCGAGCTGGCGGCGACGCCTGAACCCGCGTACGCGAGCCCGGCCATCTCGAGCAAGCCCTGGATGGTGCCGTCTTCGGCAAAGGTGCCGTGCATGATGGGAAAGGCGAAGTCGAGCGCACGAAACGACCCGTCGGCCATCTCGAGACCGGGGCGCGTGGGATCGGAGACGAGATGGGTCGCCTGGGATACGGCCGCGTCGAGACCATGGGTGAGCGCGTCGTCGAGGTCGGCGGGGACGACCCAGCGGCCCGCCTGGGTGATGCCCACGGGAACGACCTCGTAGCGGTCACGGTCGAGCATCGACGAGACGAAGCGGGCGGAGGCCAGGGAGATCTCGTGCTCGGCCGAGCGGCCGCCGAAGATGAGCGCGAGGCGCAGCATACCGGCAAGCCTACTCGTGCCCCCCGGGGGGGCGCAAGCCGGCCGGGAGCCGCGTCAGGAGGCCGTCAGGGTCGCACACACCAGGCGGTCGATGAAGGCATCGGTGCGATCGAGCTGGATGAGGGTGTCCGCGAACGACGGCAGCTCGTCGAGCACGATGGCATCGAGCAAGACGGCGACGATCGCACCACGGAGCGCCTGGAGCGCGACCACCAGGTCCATCACCGTGAAGCCGAGGGCAAGCCTGTAGGTGGCGTCGGCCGCGGCGCGCTCCTCGGCGCGACGGAGCAGCCCCGAGACCTCGTATTCCTCGGCCTCGCTGCAGGCGCACAGGTCATCCAGAAACGTACGGACGATCCGCTCCCCGAGCGGGCTGTTGATGAGCTCCCGGTAGTCCGCGGCGACGCGTTCGTCGAGCGACTCCGCCCATCGTCTCCAGAGTTGTTCGCGGTGGTCGCGCAGCACGAAGGCGACGGTCTTCACCCTGCGGCCCTGCGCGCGATGAGATCGGCGGTGGCGCCGGCGCCGATGCCGTTGTCGATGTTCACGACGACGAGTCCTGGGCTGCAGCTCTGGAGCATGCCCATGAGCGCTGCCTCGCCCTTGCCGCCGAAGCCGTAGCCTGACGACGTCGGGAGGCCGATCACGGGAACGTCGACCAGACCGGCAACGACGGAGGGCAGAGCCCCCTCCATGCCGGCGGCGACGACGAGCGCCGCCACACCAGCGGCGCGCATCTCCTCGAGCGGTGCGCCCAGGCGGTGCAGACCGGCGACGCCGACGTCGAAGGTACTCACGGCGTCGACCTCCATCGCCCGGATCATGGCCACCGCCTCGCCGGCGACGCCGACGTCGCTGGTGCCGGCGGCCAGAACGCCCACCGCACCGCGGATCTTCGCCGGCGGCGCGTCCTCGCGGCGCACGACCACGACGCGGCTGCGCGGGTCGTGGTCGACGATGCCCACGGCGGCGCTCGTGAGCGCCACCGCCTGCTCGTCGCTGGCCCGGCTGCACAGCACCACCGGGCTGTGCTCCAGGAAGCGGCCGACGATGCCGACGAGCTGGTCGACGCTCTTACCTTCGGCGAAGACGACCTCGGGCACGCCCTTGCGAGTCGCGCGGGCTACGTCGAGGAGGGCGTAGTCGCCCACCGCGACGTAGCCGAAGCGACGCAGGCGCCGAGACCCGTCGGCCGCGGTGAGGCGGCCGGCGGCGACGTCGGCGAGCAGGTCGTCCAGGGACTGGTCCATGGACGGGAGTTAGCCGCGGCGCGACGGTTTCCTGCCCTCGGCCTCGCGCCTTGCGCGCGCGGATGGATGGCTGTTCCATGGCACTGCTCCAGAAAATCGACGACACTTCCGATATTCGGGTATAATCGGAGTAATATCATCCGGGAAGGGGCCGATGCCCGAAGCCAAGTACCAACTGTATCGTCACGAACGCCGCCGCCGCTGGCCGTACTTCGTCATCGCGGCGGTTTGTTTGTCGGCGGCCATTCTCGGCTGGCAGCTGATCGGCGTGCCCCGCGTCTCGGCGGTCACGCCGGGTCCTGATGCGTACGTCAAGAACCGGTCGCTCACCGTGGTCCTGAACGTCAAGGGCCTGCCCACACTGAAGGATCTGAGCGTCGCGTTCGACGGCAAAGATGTCACCGCCGACGCGTCACGCAACGGCGACAGACTCACGTTCACCACCGGCGACCTGACCGACGGCGCCCACTCGGTCGCGTTCAGCGCCACCAGCTCCAACCTGTTTCGCCACGAGGTCCGCGAGGACTGGCGCTTCACCGTCGACACCAGCATCCCGACCCTCAAGCTCTCCGGCGCCGCCGACGAGGGCCGCATCAACACCTCGCCGCCGACCTTCAGCGGCGAGACCGAGCCCTACGCCGTCGTCAGCGTGAGCAGCGGCGCAGTCAAGGCGAGCGGCACCGCCGACGCCTCGGGCGCGTACTCCGTCAGTGCCGCTCTGCCGGACGGGCCGTCCACCGTGGCGATCACGACGACGGACCGGGCAGACAACGCGACCACCAAGAAGCTGCACGTCTTCGTCGACGGTGAGCCACCCGAGCTCCGGACCACCCAGCTCGCCAAGACGGTCAAGCACGCGGGCGTCACGGTGCGCGTCAAGGCGACCGATCAGATCGGCGCACCGAAGGTCAAGTTCGTCTTCGACGGCGAGGAGCGCGAGCTCACCGGCTCTCTCCCCAAGCTCAAGTTCAGCATCAAGAACCTCGCCCAGGGCCGCCATACCATCGTCGTCACCGCCGCCGACAAGGGCGGCAACGTGGTCACCAAGAAGCAGAGCTTCGTCGTCGACAGCACCGAGCACTTCGGCTCCGCCTTCATGTGGCCGGGCGCCCGCGGCAAAGACGTCAAGGAGCTGCAGTCCAAGCTCACCGACGCCGGCGTCTACACCGGCAAGAAGACCGGCTTTTACGACTCCGACACGCAGACCGCCGTCCGTGAGCTGCAGGCCAAGTACGGGCTCGCGGTGGACGGCATCGTCGGCGGTAGCGTGCTCAACGCTCTCAGCGGGCAGATCGTCGTCGACCTCGGCGACCTCAAGCTGTATCTGTATCGCGACGACAAGCTGATCAAGACCTACTCTGTGGCCGTCGGCCAGCCGGCGTATCCCACGCCCACGGGCAGCTATTCGCTCGTCAACAAGAGTGAGGATCCCACCTGGATGCCGCCGGACTCGGAGTGGGCCAAGGGCGCCGAACCCGTCGCCCCCGGTATCGACAACCCGCTGGGCACGCGCTGGATGGGAACGAGTGCGTCCGGCGTCGGGATCCACGGCGTGCCTCCGAGCGAAGAGGGCTCGATCGGCTCCTACGCCTCGCACGGTTGCATCCGTATGCACAACCTCGACGCCATCGAGCTCTTTCAGCTCGTCGTCGTCGGCATGCCGGTCCTCATCCGCCAGTAGGCGGGTGCCTTGCCCCTTGCGACTGAGTCCTCTCTCCGCGCCGCCTTCCCTCGGCAGCGGCCAAGGTAGAGTCGACGTGCGGCGCTGAGCAAGAGCATGGCCGACGTCACCCCGTTCCGAGGTACCCGCTATTGCGACACCATCGCGCTCGACGATGTGGTGGCACCGCCGTACGACGTGATCCCGGCGACGCAGGCGGCTGAGCTGCGGGCGCGCAGCCCGCACAACGCCGTGCACGTCGACCTGCCGGTCGCGCCCGGTGAGGCGGCGGAGGAGGCGGCCTACGCCGCTGCCGCCGCCACCTTCGGGCGCTGGCGAGCAGCCGGCGTGCTGCGCCGCGACGAGACGCCGAGCCTGTACCTGGTCGATCAGACGTACACGGGGCCGGATGGCCAGGAGCGCACACGCCGAGGCTTCATCGCGCGGCTTCGGCTCGCCGACCTCGCGGAGCGCGTCGTGTTGCCGCACGAGCGTACGCATGCCGGCCCCAAGGTAGACCGCTTGCGCCTCTACCGGGCCGCTCACGCCGACCTCAGCCAGATCTTCTTGCTGTTCCCCGACGACGACGGCGCCGTCGGCGCCGCGCTCGACGCGGCCGCGGGCGCAGCCGCTTCGGCCGCGGCGCGCGAGGCCCACGACGGCGACGGCAACCGGCACCGCATCGTGCCGCTCGCCGGGCCGGCTGCCGAGCTCGTTGCCGCGGGATTGCGGGACCGGCCGCTCTACATAGCCGACGGCCATCATCGCTACGAGACGGCGCTCGCCTACCGCGACGAGCGCCGCGCCGCCGGCGACCACAGCGCCGACACGCTGATGGTGTACCTCTGCAGCATCGGCGATCCCGGCCTCACTGTGTTCCCGACGCACCGCCTCGTGAAGGGCCTGGAGCTGCCGCCGGTGGGCACGCTCCTCGAGCGCCTGCGGCCGTGCTTCGAGGTCGTCGGCGAGCCGGTGTCGGGCCGTGAGGCTTGCCGTCGCGCCCTCGCCGGGCTGAGCGCGCAGGCCGACTCCGCCAGGGTCTTCGGCTTGCATCTCGCCGGCGAGGACGTCTGCGTCATCGTCAAAGCGCGTGCACCGGAGGCCACGGATCGGCTCGTCGCCCGCGGCTTCTCGCCCGACGCCGCCCAGCTGTCGGTCACGGTGCTTCACGAGCTGATCCTGCGCGAGGCGCTCGGCATGGACGCGAGTCGGGCGGAGGGATGCATCGACTACGCCAAGAACGTGCCCGATGCACTCGCGGCGCTGGCCGGCGGAGGCTACGGTCTCGGGGCGTTCCTCAACGCGACCGAGGTCAGCCAAGTCCGTGCTATCGCCGACCGCGGCGAGACGATGCCGCAGAAGTCGACGTACTTCTACCCCAAGCTGCTCACCGGGCTCGTGTACGACGCACTCGACGGCTGAGGGGTCGCGCCGGCGGCGGGACGGGACTGAGCTCGCCGAGTCAGCCGCGCGGCACTTCTACGACGCCGCGTCGGCGCGACGCTGCAGTTCGGCGAGTGCCGCGGCCTGGTCGTCGCTGTACGGCAGCGAGACCTGTTCGGCGAGCAGCTGCTCGACGCGCTCGCGGGCGGCGGCGACCGTACTCGGCGCGCCCGCCGCCCTCCACCCGTCCCAGCTGCCCTGCACCCCGAAGTCGCTGAGACGCCACTCGCCGGCGCGCGCGTTATGCCGCGTCGAGCCCTCGCCGAGAAACGAGCCGCAGGGCCCGACCCGCTCGAGGACCTCGTCGAGCCACAGGTCGTCGCGCACCGGGATGCCGGTGCGCGCCTGGCGGGCGTGGCGGATCATCTCGACGTCCATGACGATCTGCTCGAGGCACAAGATCGTGGCGCCGCCCAGAAGGCCGGGCCCGACGAGCACGTCCGGGTCGGCGAGCGCGACGAGCAGACCGCCGTTGGCCTTCTCCCAGGCGGTCTGCATGTCCGGCTCGTAGGTCTGCGTGCCGAGGCCCGAGGACTCGGCCGGCAGCCCGTAGTAGCGGGCCATCTCGGTGCCGGCGACGCAGAGCACGGCGTGCTCCACGGCGCCGGCGGCGTAGAGCCCCGTGCGCGGGTCCATCGTCGCCACGACCGGCGCGTACAGCACCGGCGTGCCGGGCGCCGCCGCCTGCACGAGACACAGCGTGCCGATCGTCTCGCAGTTGGCGGCGAGCAGCGTGCCGAGGCGGCTGCCGGGCGCCGTGGCGCCCTGCAGCGGCATCGGCATGAGCGCCACCGGCAGGCCGTAGTCGCGCAGTTCGAGCCAGGTCTGCGTGTAGTCGTGCTCGATGGTGAGCGGCGAGGCCGGCGTGATCAGGAACGAGAGCGGCATCTGCGCGCGCACGGCCTCGGGCCCTCCGAAGACGATGTCGAGCACCTCCTTGAGCCACGGCGCCAGCTCGGGCGTGCCGAACGAGTCCTGGACGTGCTTGCCGAAGGTGGCGAACACGTCGGCGTAGTAGCGCACGAACCCGCCCGGCTGCTCGTAGTCGGTCGAGTAGTCGATGGGGCACCAGTAGAAACCGACGTCGTCGATGGAGTCGAGCAGCCGCGTCGCCGCCAGCCAGTCGGCGTGGGTCGTGGGTCGGCGCTCCCCGGTCTTCGTGTCGAAGACCGCCGTCGCGCCGCCGTCGGCGAGCAGGGTGAACTCGCCGGCGTTTACAGGGAAGTTCCAGCCGGGTCGGCGCCCGTGCACCGTGAAGCTCATCCGCGCCTGCGCCAGGCAGCGCTCGACGAGCTCGGGCGGAAACCGGACCATGCGGGTGGCTTCGTCGACGCGGGCGCCGGCGTCCGCGAGTATCCGGCGCCCCTCGGCCGTGTCGCAGCGCATGCCGACGGTGTCGAGCACCTTCAGCGTGCGCTCGTGGACCTGCGCCTTCTCGTCGTCCGACAGGACCTGGATGCGCATCTGCATCAGGCGGCGTCCTTCGCGGCCTCGGCCAAGGCGAGTGCGTCGTTGCCCGCCTCACTCGACGGGCCGGCGGGGCCACCGTACACGGCCCGGAACACGTAGTACAGCACCGGGCCGGAGAGCAGCGCGACGAACCCGGCGATGCCGAATAGCTCGGTGCTCCGGCTGATCGCGTTCACGTAGATGGTGAAGAACACGATGAGGAAGACGGTTATGACGCAGACCCGGGCG
>JBBQFA010000086.1:0-9207 GCA_038321515.1 Thermoleophilia bacterium
GCGATCTCACCGCGCGTAGCCGCTGGTCTGCGCGCCGCCCAACACGACGCCATCCATGTTAGAGACCTTGGCATGCAGTCCGCGTCCGATCACCAAGTGTTCGATCTGGCGGCGAGGGAGGATCGGATCCTGGTGTCGGCAGATTCCGATTTCGGCACCATCCTTGCCGCGCGCGGTCAACGCAAGCCGTCGCTTGTCCTGTTCAGGCGCGGCGCCGATCGGCGCCCGGATGCGCAGATCGCGCTTTTGATCGACAACCGGGGGGAGCTCGCCGGCGATCTTGAGACGGGAAGCGTGGTCGTCATCGAGCGGTCAAGGATCCGAATCAGGCCACTTCCGATCGGGGGATGAGCCACACCCGCCTGCTACCCAGCGACTCGGGCGGCATCGTTTGCGTCGGAGACGCGGAAGAAGAGCTTCGTCCGGTTCAGGACTGGGCGCCGGGGCGCCCGTGACCGGGCAGCAGCGTCAGCAGTTCTGCAGGCGTGAGCGCGGGAAGTGGGCCGGCGGCGTATCCGGCCCGGTCTCTCGTCACAAGGTAGTCCGCACCGGCCCGCCGGGCGGCGGCCATCTGCACGGCGTCTTCGAGGTCGCGGTAGGGCAGGACCAGCGCCTGTTCGAGTACGTGGCCGTCGACTGGGGCGACCTCGAGTACGGACAGCAACTCGAGCGTGTGCACGCGCGCCCTATCGGGCGAGCCGTACTTGGCCAAGAGGTAGAACAGCGTGGTGACGCCGTGCGCGGCGACGAGGCCGGTGAGCCGGCCCGTCTCGGCGGCAGCCAGCACGGCTGCCGAGTCGTCGTAGAACGGCTGGCGCCGCTGGAAGACGTCGAGGATCACGTTGAGGTCGAGCAGCGCGCGAAAGCCGTCAGGCATGCTTGCGCTGGAGGTGGTCCCGGTAGTCCTGCACCGATGCATCGGGCGGGAGGACCCCGGTGAGCCGGCGGGTCACCGGGCTTAGGCCGGTCGCCTCGTCATCGGCGCCCAACTGTTCGAGATGACTGGTGACGAGCCGCGTCAGGGAGGTGCCATGCTGACGCGCGTAGCTTTTGGCGCGCTCGAGCGTGATGCGGTCGATGCGGATCGTGAGCTTGGTCTCGTCCATGCCGTACAGTTTATCACTATTTCGCACGGCATCAAGTTCGGTGGGTGCGGGGCGTGTGCTGTCGGCTGGGATCCCCATGCCTGTATCCTGACAGATGCGTCGCGAGAGGGAAGATAAGGAACTGGCCTTCCCCTATCCTGCCGATGTGCACTACCGGCTCCGGACGAGCCACCGAGCTCGATGGCACATATCATTGTAATATCATAGTCTGAGCTTGATTTTTCAATGATAAACGGCTAGCCTCCTGCCATGGAGATCGTTGCCAGACCGGAGGACCTCGAGGCCGTCACCAGGCTGATGACGGCCTTTCCCGTCACCGCCATTCTGGGGCCACGCCAGTGCGGCAAGACCACCCTGGCCCGGGCCTTCAACGCGGACCATTCCTTCGATCTCGAGAACCCTCGGGATCTCGCCCGGCTGGAGCAGCCACAACTGGCCCTGGAGGACCTTCGCGGCCTCATCGTCATCGACGAGATCCAGCGCCTGCCGCACCTGTTCCCGCTGCTGCGCTACCTCGTGGACCGCGGCGTCGATCAAAGGTATCTGATCCTCGGCAGCGCCTCTCGTGACCTCATTCAGCAAGGCTCGGAGACGCTTGCCGGCCGCATTGCGTTTCATCAACTGGGCGGCTTTCGGCTCAGCGACATCGGCGTGGAGAACGCGACGACGCTGTGGCTGCGGGGTGGGTTGCCGCGGTCGTTTCTGGCGGCGACCGATGAAACAAGCCTCGTCTGGCGCCGGCAGTACATCTCGACGTTTCTCGAGCGGGACATCCCGCAGCTCGGCTTCACCATCCCGGCGCGCACGCTGCGGCGCTTCTGGACGATGCTCAGCCACTACCACGGGCAGCTTCTGAACTACTCCGAGCTGGCGCGATCGTTCGGCGTGTCCGACATGACCGTGCGCAGGTACTGCGAGATCCTCGAGGGCGCCTTCATGGTCCGTCTGCTGGCGCCTTGGGCGGCGAACGTCGGCAAGCGCGTCGTGCGCAGGCCCAAGTTGTACCTGAGGGACAGCGGCGTGCTGCACGCCCTGATGTCGTTGGAGTCCATGGACCAGCTGCTGTCATCTCCCAAGCTTGGCGCCTCGTGGGAGGGATTCGCTTTGGAATGCATCTGCCGGGTCCTGGGCCGCGAGGAGCAGGAGATGTACTTCTGGCGCACGCACGCCGGAGCCGAGCTGGATCTGTTCTGGCAATGGGGCGGCCGCAGCTGGGGCGTGGAGTGCAAGTACCAGGATGCGCCTCGCATGACACGGTCGATGAAAGCTGCTTTGGAGGATCTGGACCTGGCTGGGCTGTGGGTCGTCTATCCCGGCCATACGTCCTATCGGCTGGCGGAAAACGTCCGAGTCCTGCCGCTGCGCGACATTGGCGCTACCTGGAGCTATGAGCAGTAGCTCCTGAGCAGCGCTTCGGCGCGCGGTGGGCGCGGCGGCGAAGCGCCCCGCGCCTGTCTGGTAGAATCAGCAGCCCGGTCCGCCACCAGCAGAAAGCGAGTCACGTGAGCGACAGTCAGCCCCGGTTCCGCGAGGTCTCCGCGCGCGTCGACTTGCCGGCGCTCGACGCCCGCATCCTCGCCTTCTGGAAAGAGCACGGCATCTTCGCCAAGAGCCTCGAGGGCCGCGACGACGCCCCGGTGTACGTCTTTTACGAAGGGCCGCCCACGGCCAACGGCCGGCCCGGCGCGCATCACATCCTCTCGCGCATCTTCAAGGACCTCTTTCCGCGCTACAAGACGATGCAGGGCTACCGGGTGCCGCGCAAGGCCGGCTGGGACACGCACGGCCTGCCGGTGGAGCTCGAGGTCGAGCGCCGGCTGGGCATCGACGGCAAGCAACAGATCGAGGACTTCGGCGTCGCCGAGTTCAACAAGCTCTGCCGCGAGAGCGTCACCGCGTACCTGGAGGAGTGGGAGCGCTTCACCGAGCGCATCGGATTCTGGGTCGACCTCGACGATGCCTACTACACCTTCGACAACGAGTACATCGAGACCGTCTGGTGGCTGCTGCGGCAGATCTGGGACAAGGGACTGCTGTACCAGGGCCATAAGGTCGTGCCGTACTGCCCGCGCTGCGGCACGGCGATCAGCAGCCACGAGGTCGCCCAGGGCTACAAAGACGTCACCGAGGATTCGATCTACGTGCGCTTCCCGATCAAGCCCGCGGCGGCGGAGCGGGTGAGCGGCGAGCCGGACCGGACGGTCTCGCTCGCCGTCTGGACCACTACGCCGTGGACGCTCGTCAGCAACGTCGCCGCGGCGGTGCATCCGGAGGTCACGTACGCGCTCGTCGAGACCCGCGGCGAGCGCTTCGTGCTGGCGCGCGAGCTGGTCGAGAAGGTGCTCGGCGGCGAGGCCGTCGTCGAGCGCGAGTTCGCCGGGAGCGAGCTGCTCGGTCTCGAGTACGAGCCGCCGTTCGACTTCATGGAGCCCGACAAGCGGGCGCACTTCGTGGTCGGGGCCGACTACGTCACGACCAGCGACGGCACGGGCATCGTCCACATGGCGCCCGCCTTCGGCGAGGAGGACATGCGCGTGGGCCTCGACAACGACCTGCCGGTCGTGAACGCCGTCGACCTCGAGGGCAGGTTCGTGGCCGAGGTCACGCCGTGGGCCGGCGTCTTCGTCAAAGACGCAGACCCGGCCATCATCGCCGAGCTCAAAGCTCGTGGCCTGCTGCTCGGCGTCGAGCCGTACGAGCACAGCTATCCCTTCTGCTGGCGCTGCGACACGGCGCTGCTCTACTACGCCAAGGCGACGTGGTACATCCGGACCACGGCCATCAAGGATGAGCTCATCGCGGCGAACGACCATGTCGTCTGGCACCCGGAGCACATCAAGACGGGGCGCTTTGGCGAGTGGCTCGCCGGCAACGTCGACTGGGCGCTCAGCCGCGACCGTTACTGGGGCACGCCGCTGCCGATCTGGCGCTGCGAGCAGGGGCACACGCACTGCGTCGGCTCCGTCGCCGAGTTGCGGGAGATGGCAGCCGGCCCCGTTCCAGAGGATCTGGAACTCCACCGGCCCTACGTCGACGACGTCCTCCTCGTCTGCCCCGAGTGCGGCGGCGAGATGCGTCGTGCCGCCGAGGTCATCGACGCCTGGTTCGACTCGGGCGCCATGCCGTTCGGCCAGTGGCACTACCCGTTCGAGAACGAGGACCTCTTTCGCGAGCGCTTCCCCGCCGACTACATCTGCGAGGCCATCGACCAGACGCGCGGCTGGTTCTACAGCCTGCTCGCGGTCGCGACGCTCGTCGAGGGCCGCAGCTCGTTCAAGCGCGTGCTGTGCCTCGGCCACATCCTCGACGGCGACGGCCAGAAGATGAGCAAGAGCAAGGGCAATGTGGTGCAACCCGAAGACATCCTCGACCATCAGGGCGCCGACGCGTTTCGCTGGTTCATGTTCTCGAGTCAGCAACCGTGGAGCCCCCGGCGCTTCAGCGCCGACATGGTCGACGAGGTCGTGCGTAAGTTCCTGCTGACGCTCTGGAACACGTACAGCTTCTTCACCGTGTACGCCAACATCGATCGCTTCGACCCCACCGCTCAGGACGTGCCTGTGGAGGAGCGGCCGCTGCTCGACCGCTGGCTCGTGGGCGAGCTCAACACGCTCGTCCTGGACGTCACCGCCGGGCTCGAGCAGTACGACGCGACGGGCACGTGCCGTGCCATCCAGCAGTTCGTCGACGACCTCAGCAACTGGTACGTGCGGCGCAGCCGGCGGCGGTTCTGGAAGAGTGAGAGCGACGCCGACAAGCTCGCCGCCTACCACACGCTGTACGAGGCGCTCGTGACGGTCACGAAGCTGCTGGCGCCGTTCACGCCGTTCATCGCCGAGGAGCTCTACCAGAACCTGGTGCGCACCGTCGACCAGGTGGCGCCCGAGAGTGTGCATCTCTGCTCCTGGCCCGTCGCCGACGAGCAGACCATCGACGCCGGCGTCTCGTTCGACATGGCGGTGGCGCGGCGCGTCGTCGAGATGGGCCGCGCCGCGCGCAACGCCGCCGCCGTCAAGACCCGCCAGCCGCTCGCCGAGGTCGTGCTGGCGCTCCCTGACGCAGAACGCGACTCCGTCCAGCGTCTGCGCGACGTCGTGCTCGACGAGCTGAACGTCAAGGAGCTGCGTCTGGCCGGTGACGAGAGCGAGCTCGTCGCCTACGTCGTCAAGCCGAACCTCAAGCTGCTCGGCCCCAAGTTGGGCAAGCGGCTCGGCGCGCTGCAGGCGGCGCTCAAGGAGACGGACGCCGCCGCCCTGGTGGCAGCGCTGCGCGCCGACGGCGCCGTGACCCTGACGCTCGCCGACGGCGAGCTTCGTCTCGCCGAGGAGGAGCTCCTCGTCGAGACCGGCTCGCCCGAGGGCTACCAGGTCGAGAGCGAGGGCGGCCGCGTCGTCGCGCTCGGCACCGCGATCGACGATGCCCTGCGCGAGGAGGGTCTGGCGCGCGAGCTCATCCACGCGGTCCAGCTCGCGCGCAAAGCTGCCGACCTTCGTATCGAGGACACCATCGGCCTGACGCTCGACCTGCCGGAGGAGCTGCGCTCGCCGGCCGAGCGGCACCGCGCGGCGATCATGGCCGAGACGCTCGCCAGCGCGTTCGTCATCGGCGCGCCGGAGGGCGACCATTGCTCGAGCGCCAGGGTCGAGGGCCACAAAGTCGGTATCGGTCTGTCCATGACGGGTACCATCTTCACTGTCACCTACGGCTGACCGGCCCGTCTGGGCCCGGCGGCCGGCGACGAAGGGAGACGCCGTGGAAGAGACGCGCGACGCATCGCTCGAGCTGCTCGTCGACCTGGCGCGGCCGACGTCGCACGACGTCGTCCTGGACTACGCGTCCGGGGCCGGCATCACCGGGTTCGCGGTGGCGCCCGACGTCGCCTCGGTCGAGGCGGCCGATGAGCTGCCGGACTCACTCGAAGAGGGCCGCCGGCTTGCCACGGAGCTCGGCCTCATCAACGTCGCCTTCACACTGGTCGACCTGTACGCGCTGCCGCACAAGGACGGCGCCTTCACCCTGATCGTCTGCGGCAACGCCTTTCACCTGTTGCCGGAGCCGGTCGCGACCCTGGGCGAGTTGCAGCGGGTGCTCAGTCCCGGCGGCCGCATCGTCATTCTCGACCCGGTGGTCGACCCGGTGGTCGACAAGGCGTTCAACGACCTGGCGCGGCTCCGTGAGCCGGCGCACCGGCGCCACTACCTCGCCGAGGAACTCGACGCGATCGTCGCGCGCGCCGGTCTCGTAGTGAGCCGGTACGGCAGCCTGCGACGTACGATCGACCTCGACTACTGGCTCCAGGCGGCCGCGGTCCCGGCGCCGAAGACCGACCTCATCCGCAAGCGCTTCATGGGGCTGCCCGTCGACGTGCAGGCACACATGGATGTCGCCCTGGCGGATCGCATGGTGAGCTTCAGCTACGACATCGCAGGTCTGCGGCTCGAACGGCCGTGAGCACCGCCCTGCGCGTCGTGGGCGCTGACGACGCCTGGCAGTGAAACAGCGACGCGGCGCTCCCGGCCGTACTCAAGGGATTGAAGAAGAAGGGTCTGAAGGCCGTCAGCCTGGCGCAGCTCTGCGCCGAGGCCGGCCTGCCGTACTGACGCTCGCGCCGGCCGCCAGACGCGGCCCGCCGGCGCTACCGACGCCTGATCTCCTCGTCCGAGCCCGTGCCGACCCCGAAGCCCTCGATCGCCAGAAACGCGGCCGTCTCGGCGTCCGTCATGCCGAAGCGCGTGGCGACCGCCTCCGCTGGCCACCCGATCGACCCGGCGAGCGTCTCTCGCTTCGTGACGGCCGCACCATTCCGGGCCACGCGCCGTTCGCTTCCCACGAGTCCCGGTGCGTCGCTCTCGCGGAGATCACCCGCTTGGGCTTTCGCGGTCGTCGCGGGTGCAACGTCTGCGACGGGAGCAACGTCCGCGGCGGCGGCTGATCTCAGGACTGCGAGCCTGTGCAGGAGGTTCTGGTAGGCATGTCGCGACACGAGCACGGCCGTGAAGCGACCATGCTGCGTTACGTAGGCGGGCGCGCCGGAGTCGACCGTGCGTGCGATGACCCCGGCCGCGTCTCGGCGCAGGTCCGTGATGGGGATAATCTCTGGTGGCGATTCCAAGGCACCTCGTTCCGACTGACGGCACGACAATGGGTGATGATGCAGACGATCGCCCGGAGGCATCGTACATGGCCACGCCCTCGACGACGAGGGTTGCAATCGGAGCTGGACGCGTCCTGCGGGTTCGGCCGGTCACACCAGTCGCGAGCTTGGTCGCGGCACCATTCGCGGCACCACAAATGGCACCACTGGAAGCACCACTGGAAGCACCACTGGTGGTGCCACGGCGGGCACCATTGGTGGTGCCACCGTTGGCATCGAGCATAGTCTCGCGGGCGGCGGCATCAGCGGCGGCATCAGCGGCGGCACTCTCGGCGGCACCAGCAGCGGCACCACCGCCGGCCCCACTGCCGCGGCTCAGGTCAGAAAGGCGTCCAACTCCTCGATGAGCTTGGCCTTCGGCATCGCGCCGACGATGCGCTGCTTCACCTCGCCACCTTCGAACGCGAGGATGGTGGGGATGTTCATGACGCTGAACTGCTGCGCCACGACCTGCGCCTCATCGACGTTCAGCTTCACGAACTTGACGTCGGGGTAGTCGCCCGCCATCTCCTCGAGGACCGGGCCGATCATGCGGCAGGGGCCGCACCACTCGGCCCAGAAGTCGACAAGGACCTTGCCGGGCGCCTTGATGACCTCAGCTTCGAAGTCGTCCTGCGAGACAGCGTCCACTACATCCTCCTGTCAGCGTTGCGGGTCGGGCGCGGCGGCGCTGCCGCCGGGTACGGCGGCGCTGCCGCCGGCCGCGCCTTCGCTCTCGGGTGCGGCGCACCCGAGGGTGTCCAGATAGCGCTCGGCCTGGACTGCGGCGAGGGCGCCTTCGCCCACCGCCATGGCGATCTGCTTGAGCGGGTTGGCGCGGGCGTCGCCGCAGGCGAACACGCCCGTCAGCTTGGTGCGCAGCAGCTCGTCGGTGACGATGTACCCGTACTCGTCGATCGTCACCGTGTTCTTGAGCCACGTCGTGTTGGGGATCTGGCCGATGTACATGAAGACGCCGTTCACCGGCAGTGTGCGCGGTTCGGCCGTCTTGACGTTCTCGATCTCGAGCGCCTCGACCACGTCGCCGCCGTCGATGCGCTTGGGGATCGAGTCCCAGACGAACTCGAACTTGGGGTTGGCGAAGGCGCGCTCCTGGGCGATCGGCGCCGCGCGCAGCTCGTTGCGCCGGTGCACGAGGTACACCTTCTCGGCGAACTTGGTGAGGAACAGACCTTCTTCGACGGCCGCGTCGCCGCCGCCGATCACCGCGACGGTGCGCCCTCGGTAGAGAGCACCGTCGCAGGTGGCGCACCAGCTTACGCCGCGGCCGATGAACTCGGCCTCGCCGGGGATGCCGGAGCGGCGGCCTTCGACGCCGGGCGCGAGGATCACGGCGCGCGCCCTGATCTCGCCGCGGTCGGTGACCACGGCGTAGCCGCCGTCCGGCTCGGCGCGCAGGGCGCTCACCGTCTCGATCTCCCGGACCTCGGCGCCGAACTGGGCCGCCTGGTCCTTCATCCTGGTCGCGAGGTCGAACCCCGAGATACCCTCGGGGAAGCCGGGGTAGTTCTCGACCAGCTCGGTGAGGGCGATCTGGCCGCCGGCCATGTTGCGCTCGAGGATCGCCGTCGTGAGGCGGCCGCGGCTGCAGTAGATGCCGGCCGTCAGGCCCGCGGGGCCGGCGCCGACGATGACGACGTCGTAGACACCGGCGCCGGTGTCGTTGTTGAGTTCAGGCATGCGTGGTCCCTCGTCGGGGGCGTGATGAGCGCTGAGTATACCCGCGCCGGCCTACAGCAGACCGCGGGCCACGAGCTCCTCGGCGATCTGCACCGCGTTGAGCGCCGCGCCCTTGCGCAGGTTGTCGGAGACGACCCACATGTCCAGTCCATTGGCGATGGTCACGTCCTCGCGGATGCGGCCGACGTAGACGGGGTCCTTGCCCTCGGCCGGCAGCGGCATGGGGTACTGCAGCTCTGCCGGATCGTCGACGACCTCGACGCCGGG
>JBBQFA010000087.1:0-9191 GCA_038321515.1 Thermoleophilia bacterium
CCGGCGCCCGGCGCCCGGCGCCCGGCGCCCGGCGCCCAGGGCCGGGAGGCGGGGGCCGGGGCATATACGCCGCGGGCCTCTTTCAAGCAAACGTACGCTTGGAAACACCGTTGCTTGAAAAGCGCCGATCGAACACATGGCGCCCGGCAGGACGATCGTCGGCGTGCCGGGGACGGGAGGCGGCGTGCTGGGGACGGGAGGCGGCGTGCTGGGGAGCCGGAGGCGGTGGCTGGGGCCCGGGGGAGGGGGCAGGGGGCACGGCGGTGCGCCGGGGCGGGGCATATGCCGCGGGCCTCTTTCAAGCAAGCGTACGGTCGGGAGTCCCGTTGCTTGAAAAGCGCCGATCGAACACATGGCGCCCGGCGCCCGGCGCCGGGGCCCGGGAGGCGGTGGGCCGGGGCCGGGTCGAGAAGCGATTCACGCGGCCGCGGCAACGGCAGCGTGGCGCTCACGCGTCGGTGGGCGCGGCTTCTTTCTGCCGTCCGGCTGCGAGAGGCTCGTCGCTTCGCCCCGGCGCCGCGAGCAGAAAGCTCACGATCCAGATGGCGAGCATGAGCATCTCGGTGGCCACGCAGTAGGTGCAGAGCGCCTTGAGCACGATCGCCTGCAGAAGAAACAGAGGGATGATCGCCAGCGCTCCGACAAAGGCCAGCACCTTGTAGAGGCGCACCAGCGTCACGCGGGCGCCGGTCAGCAGGCCGATAGCCAGGTAGAACATGAGCCCGAAGAAGAGGGTGCCCAGGAGCGCGACCGGCACCCCCAGGATCACGGAGTACTTGCTCGTCTGTACCGCCTCGCAGCCGTGCACGACGTAGCAGGGCGAGACGTAGCCGCGGTAGTGCACGAACGTGAGGTAGAGCGAGATGACGAATCCCGCGTAGGCTACGGCCGCGAGGAGCCACGGCACCCAACGCCGCGGCCCGGGAGCCTCGTCGCGGGTCACAGCGCCTCCCGGATGAGCTTGTCGAACTGCTCGAGGTTGCGCGGGAGCACGACCTGGTCGCCGACCACGAACCACGGCGTGTGCGTCACGCCGGCCTTTTTGCCGGCCGCCGCCTGCTTCGTGATGAAGTCCGTGGTGGACTGGGCGTCCGCGTCGGCGTGGAACTGGTCGAGATCCAGCCCCAGACTCTTCGCGTAGGAGTCGAAGAGCGGGCGGGGGTCGGACGACTTCGACCACTCCTCCTGGTTCTTGAACAGCAGGTCGTGCATCTGCCAGAACTTGCCTTGCAGGGAGGCGGCGTAGGCGACCTTCGCCGTGATGGTGGCGTAGGGGTGGTCGGAGAGCGGGAAGAACCGGTAGACGAACTTGACCCGATCGCCGTACTTCTGGCGCAAGGTGTCGAGGATCAGCGCGTACTGCGCGCAGAAGGGGCACTCGAAGTCGGAGTACTCGATGACCGTCACCTGGGCGTCCGCCGGCCCATACGAGATGTCGTCCGCGACGGGCAGCGGCGCGCTCGAGGGCTCGCTGGCGGCGGCGCCGGTGAAGAAGTAGAGGCTGACGGCGGCGAGGAGCACGAGCAGAGTGCCGCCGGCCCACGGGACGACCTTGGCGGCGAGGGTCGAATCGCTCGGCTTGTGCACTTGATCGCTCCTCAGTCGTTCCGGGTCGCGGGCGAGGCGCCCCGGCGCAGCGGCGGGCGCCCCTCGTTCTGGTGGGTGGATTCTACCGCAAACGTCGTGCTTGCCGGTCCGCCGGCACGGTCGCGCGCCGTCCCAGCGATGCCGCCGTGCGACCCCTCTCCTCGTTAGGCTCGCTCACGGAGCGGGTAGGAGCTTGGCAGAGTATCTGGAACGCGCCCCGGCGCCGCGGCTTTGCCGCCCGGCCGGGGCCTTGCGCAAGGAGCTACCCCGTGGATGTTGAGAAGCTGCACAACGAGGTGCTGCGCGCCTTCAATGACTCGTGCGTGATCGCCACGAGGCAGCAGTACAGAGGCGGCGGCTTTCGCCCCGCTGCCGACGCCTACTTCGAGGAGGACACGCGCGAGATCGTGGTCCGCTTCGAGCTGACGGGATTGGCGATGGAGGACATCGAACTGCTCGTCGACCGGCGCGAGCTCGTCGTGCGCGGCGAACGGTCGTTCCCGACCCGTGAGGGCCGCGTCTACCAGCAGGTCGAGATGGACTACGGGCCCTTCGAGCGCCGCGTGCGCCTGATGGTCGACGTCGAGCCCGACGTGACGACGGCGACCTACGAGGCCGGCGTGCTCGAGGTCCGGCTCACGCTCACGACCCGCGAGCCCGGCGCCCGCAAGATAGACATCCAGACCGGGGAGGGTGAGGCATGAGCGATCCCCAGGACAGCCAGGTGGAGAACACGACCCAGGAGATCCCGTCGGTCCTGCCGGTGCTGCCGCTGCGCGACACCGTCGTGTTCCCCGACACGATGATCCCGCTGACCATCGGTCAGGAGCGCAGCATCAAGCTCATCGACGACGTGCTCGCCGGCGACCGCCTGCTGGCGCTGGTCACGAGCCGTGACTCCGAGATCGAGACCCCCGGCCCCGACCTGCTGCACCCGGTCGGCACCGTGGGCCTCGCCCACAAGATGATCAAGCTGCCCGACGGCACCATGCGCATCCTCGTGCAGGGCCTGCAGCGGGTGCGCATCGACGAGTACGAGAGCGAGGATCCGTATCTGGTCGCGCGCACGACGAAGATCGACGACGTCGTCGTAGCGACCAAAGAGGCGGAGGCCCTGCGCGCCAGCCTGCTGAACGTGTTCAGCAAGATCGTGGCGCTCGTGCCGTACCTGCCCGAAGAGCTCGAGATGGCGGCCGCCAACGTCGAAGACGCGGGGCCGCTCGCCTTTCTCATCGCCAGCACCATGCGCATCAAGGCCGAGGACAAGCAGGCGCTGCTCGAGGAGAGCAACGTCGAGAAGCGCATGCGCGCCCTCATCGGCATCCTCACGCGCGAGCTCGAGGTGCTGGAGCTCGGCTCCAAGATCCAGAGCGACGTGCGCAGCGAGATCGACAAGAACCAGCGCGAGTACTTTTTGCGCCAGCAGCTGCGCGCGATCCAGCAGGAGCTCGGCGAGACCGACGACCAGGAAGCGGAGATCACCGAGCTGCGCCAGAAGGTCGACGAGCTCAAGCTCCCGGAGGAGGCCGACAAGGCCGCCCACCGGGAGCTCGACCGCCTCGCCAACATCTCGCCGCAGAGCGCCGAGTACCCCGTGATCCGCACGTATCTCGATTGGATCATCACGCTGCCGTGGAACGTGAACAGCGACGACAACCTCGACGTCGCCCACGCCCGCGAGATCCTCGACCGCGACCACTACGACCTCGAGAAGGTCAAAGACCGCATCCTCGAGTTCCTGGCGGTGCGCAAGCTCAAGGCCGACCTGCACGGGCCGATCCTCTGCTTCGTCGGCCCTCCCGGCGTCGGCAAGACCAGCCTCGGCCACTCGATCGCCAACGCGATGGGGCGCAAGTTCGAGCGCATCAGCGTCGGCGGCGTGCGTGACGAGGCCGAGATCCGCGGGCATCGCCGCACCTACGTGGGGGCGATGCCCGGAATCATCATCCGTGCCCTGCGCGACGCCGGCACGGACCACCCGCGGTTCATGATCGACGAGATCGACAAGATGGGCGCCGACTGGCGTGGCGACCCGTCGAGCGCCATGCTCGAGGTCCTCGACCCCGAGCAGAACGTGACCTTTCGCGACCACTACCTGGACCTGCCGTTCGACCTCAGCAAGGTCCTGTTCATCACGACCGCCAACCAGCTCGAGCCGGTCCCCGGCCCCCTGCGCGACCGCATGGAGATCATCAACCTCGCCGGCTACACCATCGAGGAGAAGCTCCACATCGCGCGCAACTACCTGGTGCCGCGGCAGATCGAGGCCAACGGCCTCAGGCCGAAGCAGGTGACCTTTCGCGACGACGCAATCGTCGAGATCATCGCCAGCTACACGCACGAGGCTGGGGTGCGCAACCTGGAGCGCGAGATCGGCAGCGTCTGCCGCAAGCTCGCGCGCGAGGTGGTCGAGGCCGCCCATGGCAGCCGCAAGCGGTTCACCGTCAACCTCAAGCGCGTGCACGACCTGCTGGGGCGGCCGCGGATCACCGCCGAGGTCAAGCGCCGCACCAGCGACCCGGGCGTGGCCACGGGCCTGGCCGTGACACCCGTGGGCGGCGACATCCTCTTCATCGAGGCGACGGCGATGCCGGGCAGTGGCCGCCTCACGGTCACCGGGCAGCTCGGCGACGTGATGAAGGAGTCGGCCATGGCGGCGATGAGCTACGTGCGCACGCACTCGCGCGAGCTCGGGCTCGAAGATGATTACTTCGCCATCCACGACATCCACATCCACGTGCCCGCCGGGGCGATCCCCAAGGACGGCCCGAGCGCCGGCGTCACCATGGCCACGGCGATCTGCTCGCTGGTCACGGGCACGCCGGTGAGCAGCGACGTCGCCATGACCGGCGAGGTGACGCTGACCGGGCAGGTGCTGCCCATCGGCGGGCTCAAGGAGAAGACCCTGGCGGCGCAGCGTGCCGGCATCACCACGGTGATCATGCCGAGCCGCAACGTGGGCGACCTCGAGGACGTCCCCGAAGAGCTGCGCAAGGGCATGACCTTCGTGCCGGTCGCTCGCGTGGAGCAGGTCTGGGAGGCGGCCATGGGCCTCAGCCTGGACGCGCGCACGGCCGGGCTCATCGAGGCCGGCGACCTCATCGAAGAGGCCGGCGAGCTGCTCGAGCAGGCGCGCCGCAAGGCCGGCAGCCGTGTCGCCGGCACCGGCGGAGGGCTGGCGGCGAAGAAGCCGGCGGTCAAGAAGCCGGCGGTCAAGAAGCCGACGCGCACGGCGCCGGCCAAGGAGACGCCGGCCAAGAAGCCGGCGGTCAAGAAGGCGCCGGCCAGAGAGGCGCCGGCCGAGAAGGCGCCGGCCGGGCCGGCCGTGAAGGGTAAGCCGGCGCCGCCGCCGAAGGCAAAGGGCGCCGCCAAAGAGACGACCGCGGCCCGTGGCCGCAGCGGCCGCAAGAAGTAGGCCGCGACCAGGAGGTGACGACGTTGGGGGGCTCAGGGGCGCAGGAGGGCGGCGCCACCGTCGAGCGGGTGTTCGCGGCCGCGACAGAGGCCGTCCCCGACATCATCGCGCTGATCGCCGGAGAGGCGGCCGCCTGGGGCCTTCACCCGCGGCGGCTCATGCAGCTCGAGCTGGCGGTCGAAGAGGCCGTCGTCAACATCTGTCTCTACGCCTACGAGGTGCCGCCCGGCGAGCTGCTGGTACGCATCGACCCGGAGGAGTCGCGCTTCGTCGTCGAGCTGGTCGACGAGGGCGTCCCCTTCGATCCGCTGGCCGCGGAGGAGCCCGACGTTGTCGCCGCTGCCCAGGAGCGCGTCGTCGGAGGGCTGGGCATCTACCTCGTGCGTCGCGTCATGGACGAGGTCTCCTACTTGCGTGACGGCCCGCGCAACGTCCTGAGGCTCGTCATTCTGCGCTCATGAAGCGTCGCGTCGTCACCGTCGCGGCGGTGACGCTGGTCGCCGCTGCACTGCTCGTGGTTCTGTGGCCGGGCGGCCAGCGCGCCGAGGGGGCCCTCCCGCTCGAGAAGGCCGCACTCATGCTGCAGTGGGAGCCGCAGGCGCAGTTCGCCGGCTACTACATGGCGCTGGAGAAGGGCTTCTACCGGGATCACGGCCTGGACGTCGAGATCCTCCCCGGCGGGGCCGCCATCGACCCCGTGGACGCGCTCCGGCGCGGCAAGGTCGACTTCGCCACGTCCTTTCTCACCGGCGCCATCACGGCCGCGGCCGGAGGCGTGCCCCTGGTGGACGTCGGTCAGATGGTCAACGGCTCCAGCCTGATGCTCGTCGCTCGCAGGAGCGTGATCAAGGACCGCGACGACCTCGACGGCCGGCGCGTGAGCCTGTGGGGGACGAGCTTTCGCTCCGCGTACCTCGGCTACTTCGAGACGACGCGGGTCAAGCCGAAGATCGTGCCGCAGTACTACTCCGTCAACCTCTTCTTGCAGCGCGGCGTCGATGCCTGCGCGGCCATGGAGTACAACGAGTATCACACCATCATCCAGGCCGGC
This sequence comes from Thermoleophilia bacterium, assembly GCA_038321515.1. Lineage (GTDB taxonomy): Bacteria > Actinomycetota > Thermoleophilia > UBA2241 > UBA2241 > CAIXSE01. The sequence goes on from JBBQFA010000087.1 coordinate 6,054, forward strand.
GTGGAGCCGGGCGAGCTCACCACCTTCTCGATGCGCGAGGCCGGGTTCGGGTTTCCCGAAGACGGCATCTACGCGCTGGCGGCCACCGTGCGCGAGCGCCCCGCCGTGTGCCGCGCGTTCGTGGCCGCATCCCTGGAGGGCTGGGAGTACTGTCGCGACCACCCCGACGAAGCGGTGACCAGCGTCATGCGGTACGCGTCGGCCGCGCACGTGCCCACCAACCGCGTGCACCAGCGCTGGATGCTGGACCACGTCATCGCGGCCATCTTCCCGGCAGAGAACGACGGCTGGCGGCCGGGCGTGCTGGCCCGCACCGACTACGAGCGCGTCAAGGCCATCATGATCGGCGAAGGTCTGATCTCCGGCGCCCCTTCGTACGAGCGGTTCGTCGCGGCGCCGGCGCGTAGTGCTCCGTAACCTGCCCATCGCGTGGCGTATCACGGTGCTCGTCCTCCTCGGGGCGGGCCTCGTGCTCGGTGCCGTGAGCCTGTACTCGTACCTGTCGGCGCGCGACTTTCTCGAGCAGCAGAAGCGCGCCGAGATCCTCGCCAACGCGCACGCCACCGCCAATCGCATCGACACGGTGACGCGCTCGGTGGAGAAGATCGTCCGCGGTCTGGCCAACTCGGTGGACGACATCGAGCCCGGGCAGCGGCGCGCCGTCGTGCTGCTGCGACGCACCGTCGCGCAGAACCCGGAGCTGTACGGGTCGGGCATCGGCTACGAGCCGTCCCTCTACGGCAGACTCGCCCCCTACGTCTATCAGCCGTCGGGCGTCTACGGCACCGAGCAGAGCCTCGAGACGAGGGCCGCCAGCGATCTGGTCGTGACGGATCTCGGCCGCGGCGGGCGCGCCTACGAGATCGGGGACTGGTTCCAGCTGCCGGCGCAGATGCACCGGGCTGCGTGGACCGAGCCGTACTACGACGAGGGCGGCGGCAATATCGTGATGGCGACGTATGCCGTGCCCGTCCACCTGCGGCACGACTCCCTGCCGGTCTCCGCCGTGGTGGGCGGCGACGTCTCGCTGTACTGGCTCACGCGGCTGCTGGAGAGCCTCGACCTCGGCGCGTCGGGCTACGCGGTCCTGGTCAGCCAGACGGGCACGTTCATCGCCAACCCGAACCAGGACCTCATCATGAACGAGTCGGTCTTCAGCGTCGCCGAGGCCCGCCGCGATCCGCGCCTGCGCGCCATCGGGCGCCAGATGATCGCCGGGAGGACCGGCTACGTCGCCTGCGACGGGCTCAAGACCCTCGCCCCCCAGGAGTCGTCGTGGCTCGCCTACACGCCCGTGCCCTCGACCGGCTGGTCGCTGGGTATCGTCTTCGCCGACAGCGAGATCAGCGGCGACGTGGTGGCGTTGAGCCGCATCCAGTGGCTCATGGCCCTGGGCGGTATCGCGGCGCTGCTGGTCGTGGCTCTGCTCATCGCCGGCTCGATCACCCGGCCTCTGGCCGGCCTGGACGCAGCGACGCGGACGCTGGCGCGTGGTGATCTGGACGCGCCCCTGCCGAAGGCCAGAGGGCGCGACGAGATCGCCCACCTCACGGCGTCGTTCGGGCAGATGCGCGACGACCTGCAGGCGCACATCGAAGAGTTGCGCGTGACGACGGCCGCACGGGAGCGCATCGAGAGCGAACTGCGCATCGCCGCGTCCATCCAGATGAGCCTCGTGCCGCGCACCTTCCCGCCCTTCCCGGAACGAGACGACCTCGAGCTGAACGCCCTGCTCGAGCCGGCGCGTGAGGTCGGCGGCGACTTTTACGACTTCTTCTTTCTCGACGACGACCACCTGTGCCTGGCGGTCGCGGACGTCTCGGGCAAGGGCGTGCCGGCGGCGCTGCTCATGGCCGTCACGCGCTCGTTTCTGCGCTCGCTCGCGCGGGAGGGCGGCGGCCCGGCGGAGATCCTCGCGAAGGTCAACGAGGAGCTGGCCGCCGACAACGAGGAGTGCATGTTCGTCACCATGTTCCTGGCCCTCGTCGACGTGCGCACCGGCGCCGTCGCGTACGCCAGCGCCGGTCACAACCGGCCCTTCGTCGTCAACGGCGCCGGGCGCGCGACGCAGGTCCCCCGCGTCAGGGGTGTCGCGCTCGGCGCCAAGGTCGGCATGGAGTACGCCGAGGGCGTGCTGACGCTCGCGCCGGCCGACACCCTGTTCCTCTACACGGACGGCGTCAGCGAGGCGATGGACGCGCACGACGAAGTGTTTGGCGAGGAGCGCCTCGGGACCGAGCTCGAGCGCATCTGCGCCGGCACCTGCGGCGACGTCCTCGAAGAGCTGCTCGCCGCCCTCGGGCGCCACGCCGCCGGCGTTGAGCAGTGGGACGACATCACGATGGTGGCGTTCCGGTATCTGGGCTCGCCAGGGGCGTCGCGCGACGGCGCCGGCTGACGGACCCGACGGCGGCGTGCTTGCTCTCGCCGTGGCGCTCAACGAAGATAGGCGACGGCTAAAGGAGGCCGCATGGAGATACAGGTCGTCGGCGACGTCACGGTCGTCTTGCTCCCGGCCAGGGTCGACACCACCAGCGCACGCGACGTCGAGGCGGGGTTGCACGCGGTCCTCGAGGCCGGCGCGCGCAAGCTCGTCGCCGACTTCGGCGGCAACGACTACGTGTCGAGCGCCGGCCTGCGCGTGTTTCTGACCGTGCTCAAGTTCCTCGAGCAGAACGACGGCCGCATCGTGCTCTGCGCCATGCAGCCGTTCGTCGACGACGTCTTTCAGATCTCCGGCTTCTCCGAGCTGTTCACGATCGTCGCCACGCGCGAGGAGGCGCTCGCCCTCTTCGCGTGAGTCGCGCGGGCCGCGCGCCCGCCTATCCCTCGCGCGGGTCGTTGGCGCGGATGTAGGCGAGCAGGTCGCGCGTGACCGGCTCCTCGACCTGCAGGGCGTCGTAGTCCACGAGCACGCCGTTGAAGTACTGCATGATCAGCCAGTCTCCGGAGCGGCCGCCGGGCAGGATGCCGGTGAACACGAACCCGGCATCCTCAAGGCCCGCCGCCACGCGCCCCGTGCCGGGCGTGCTGAGGTCGAGAAACACGTTGACCACGCTGACGTTCTCGCGCAGCAGGCGCAGCAGCTCCGCGCGCATGCGCTGCTTGAGGTCGCGCCCGTACTTCGGGATGCGGATG
>JBBQFA010000088.1:0-9178 GCA_038321515.1 Thermoleophilia bacterium
CACCGCCGCGCTCGCGCGGCACGGCTACATCAGCGCCATCGTGGCGATAGCGCTCTCGACGGCCGTCTTTTTCGCGGGCCGCGACTGGTTCGCCAAGGGGCAGTGGGCGCTCCTCTATCTGCTGATCATCCTTCTCGTCGCCAGCACCGCAGGGGCCGGCCCGGCCGTGGTCGCCGCCGTCTTGGCCTTCTTCACCTGGAACTTCTTCTTTCTGCCGCCCTACCACACCCTGCAGGTGCACGACTCCCAGGACTGGCTCGCGCTGGTCGCCTTTCTCGTCGTGGGCGTGATCGTCGGGCTCCAGGCGGGGCGGATGCGCGAGCGCGAGGCGCGGGCGCTGGCGCGCGAAAGAGAGACGGCTGCGCTCAACCGGCTCAGCGCCGCCGTCGTGACGCAGTCGTCAACCGAGCAGATGGCCGGCAGCTGTCTCAAGGAGATCGTGGAGCTGCTCGGAGCTAGCTCGGCGACTCTCCTTGTCCTCGACGGTGACGCTGTGCGCACGTTTCGCGACGCCCCGGGGAACGGCGACCTCGAACCGGCAGCCGTCGCCCGTGCCCTCGCGACGATCCGTGACGAGCGCGATCGCGCCTGCGCCGGCGCTGCCGCAGCCTCCCTGAGCGCGACCGCAGAGGGCGAGGGTGGCGGGCTCCTTGTGCCCGTGCGCAGCCCCTCTGGCGTGATGGGCGTCCTCGACGTAGCGACGCGAACGAAGGGGCACGCCTACTCAGCCTCCGACACGCGCCTCATCACGTCGCTCGCCAACCTCGTCGGAGCGTTTCTCGAGCGCGAGCGCCTGCAGGCGGCGGCGACCACGGCGGCGGCCGAGCGCGAGGCCGACCGGCTCAAGTCGAGCCTGCTCTCGTCGGTGTCGCACGAACTCAAGACACCACTCGCCGCGCTCACCGCGACGGTCAGCAACCTGCTGGAGGCTGACGTGCATTGGGACGAGCAGAGCGTCCGCGACGAGCTGCGCGCCATCGTCGGCGACGTCGCGCGGCTCAACAACAGCATCGGCGCCCTCCTCGAGCTGTCGCGGCTCGAGGCCCACGCCTGGGAGCCCCGCCGGGAGCTGTACGACCTGAGCGACCTCGTCGCCGCCGGCATCGACACCCTGCCCGCGCACCTCCGCGCGCGCGTCGTCGTCGATCTGCCGGAGGACTCACCCGTCGTCGACGTCGACTTCGTCCAGTGGGCCCGCGTACTGCAGAACCTTCTTGAGAATGCGCTCCTCTACGGCGGCGACGCCGCCGTGACCATCGGCGCTCGCGGATGGAACGACGGCGTCCGCCTATGGGTCGAAGACCAGGGGGCGGGCGTGCCCGTCACGGAGCACGAGGCCGTGTTCCAGAAGTTCTATCGGGGCCACGCCGTGCGGGGGCAGGGGCCGTCCGGGACGGGGCTCGGCCTGGCCATCGCTCTGGAGATCGTGCGCAGCCACGGCGGAACCATCCGGGTGGAAGACGCGCAGCCGCACGGCGCACGATTCGTCATCGTGCTGCCGGCGGCCGGACCAGCGTTGTGAAGGGGGAGGGATGAGCGTACCCGAACGGCCGACCCACATCCTTGTGGTGGACGACGAGGAGCAGATCCGGCGAGCGCTCACCTCGATCCTCTCGACGCGTGGCTACGCGCTCGCGATGGCGGCGACCGGCCAGGAGGCCCTCCTCAAGGCGATCGACAGGCCCCCTGATCTCGTTGTGCTGGACCTCATGCTGCCCGACCGCAGCGGCATCGAAGTCTGCCGGGAGCTGCGCACCTGGATGACGGCGCCGATCCTGATCCTCTCGGTGCGCGCCAACGAGGCTGACAAGATCGAGGCTTTGGACGAGGGCGCCGACGACTACCTGACGAAGCCGTTCTCGGCCGGGGAGCTCCTGGCCCGCGTGCGGGCGCTCCTGCGGCGGGCGGCGGCGCTCACCTCGCCGCCGCCCGTCGTGACCACGGGTGAGCTCGAGATCGACATTGCCCGCCGGCGCGTGCGGCGGGCGGGCATCGAGATCGGGCTCACGCCCACCGAGTTCGACATCCTCGCGTTTCTGGCTCGGAACGCTGACCTCGTCGTCACCCAGAAGATGATCCTGCAGGAGGTCTGGGGACCCGCGTGGGCCGAGGACGCGCAGACGCTTCGCGTGCACGTCAGCAACCTGCGCAAGAAGGTCGAACGCGGGTCTGATGGACCGCGCTACATCATCACCGAGCCGGGCGTGGGGTTCCGCCTCGTCGCCCCGCGGCCCGAATCGGAGTAGTGCCGCGCGGCCCATTGAACGACTCTACGGGACCTTGACTCCAAACCACCTCTGCTTCACTGCTCCTTAGCGGGCTCCCGAGTACCTTCGAGAGTATGGCGGCGCCCACACGGGGCGCCGGTGACCGCAGGGGTCGATGGTGTTCGCGCCGCAGAACATGGTGCTCGAAGCGTTGGTGGCCGTCGCGGTCGTTACCGGCATCATCTTCCTGGGCTACGTCGCCAGAGCCGCGCGAAGAACCTCTGGGCATCGCGCCTCTCGCTCCGGCTGGCCCGATCCCCAATCGCAGGCGTATCGACGCCGTCCGACTCCAGAGCCATCCCGCCACACCTCGCACGCAGCCGTAGGTGGTCACTTCCGGTGTGAACCTCGCGGAGGCGGCGCCGACGCGCATCCTCGTGGTCGACGACGAGCAGCAGATCCGACGGGCGCTCACCTCGATCCTCTCGACGCTGGGCTACGCGCTCGACATGGCCGCGACCGCAGAAGAAGCCCTCATCAAGGCCGTCGACCGCCCGCCGCCCTTTGCGGACTCTTTATATGCCGGACGCGGCGATTCACGCCTCCTTTAGACGCCCTCGCCTACGCTGACACAGCATGAGCCGTACCAGGCTCAAAGACTGCGGTGCGGAGGCTGAAGATGTTGATGATGCTCGAGGAGATCGTGATCGTGGTCGCGGCCAGCGCCGCGATCGTCGCCGGCATCGGCGGACTGATCTACATGCTCGTCCTCTCCGCGCTGGAAGAGCGCGATGACTACCGCCACACCCAAGCGAACGCCCTGGCCCGTCGAGCCAGGACCAGCCGGCAGTTGACGCAGCCCGACGCGAAGCCGGCACGTCAGACTCTGGCCGGTCGCGCGCAGGCCTGACGCTTCGAGAGCCGCGACGACCGGCTGATCACGGCCGCCTCGTCGTCCGGCTGACGACCAGGCTTCGCGCTGCACGCCGCGTGCCGGCAGGCGACGCAGTCGCCCCCGCCGCTCCGCCTTGACGCGCTTCAAGCCCGGGCGTCTAATGGGCGACGGAGCGCACCCCGTGCGCAGCACCGGAAGAGAGTCGTCCGTGGGAAACGCGTTCGTCACTGATCTGCACGGCCACCGGCACGCCGGCAACGGGCTGCACCGCGTCCAGGCCTCGGCGAGCCTCAGCCTCTTCTCCCGGTCCCAGTGCGACCGCTACTTCGGCGGCCTCTGGTTCAAGGTCTTCTCCGAGCGCGGCCCCTGCTGAAGCCCTTCGCAGGCCGGCCGCCGGAGATGCGCGCAAGAGCGCGCCCGGCCGGCGGCGAGACGCACCCGCCCACTGGAGCACCGTTGCGAAGGGAACTCTCATGAATCGCGCCACACTGAACGTCTGGGACGACGACGCCTGCAAGCGCGTCCACGATGCGTCGCTGCGATTGCTGGCCGACACCGGCGTCGAGATGAAGGACGAACGCGCCCGCGAGCTGTGCGCCGCCGCGGGCGCCGCCGTGGACGGGCGCCGCGTGCGATTCCCCGCGACGCTCGTCGACGCGGCGCTCGCGAGCGCCCCGCGCCGCTGGGAGCTGCGCCCGCGAGGCGGCGAGACGGCTCCGCTCGAGCTTCGCGACGGGATCAGCCACTACGGCAGCGGACCGGACTGTCTCTACGTCTCGGACCCCGAGAGCGGCAAGCGCAGGCGCGCCCGCCTGGCCGACGTCGAGCGCGCCGCGCTGGTCGCGGAGCGGCTGCCCAACATCGACTTCGTGATGAGCATGGGCCTGCCGGACGACGCCGAGAACGACGTCGTCGACGTGGCCCAGTTCGCGGCGATGCTGCGCGGCACGCGCAAGCCCGTCGTCGTCTCGAGCCCCTTCGGCGGCGCCTCGCTGTACGCGATGCACGAGATGGCGGCAGCCTGTGGCGAGGCGGCCAGCTTCGCCTGCCTTGCCATGAGCTCACCGCCACTGATGCTCGATGACGTCGCCTGCAGCAAGACCCTCGCCTGCGCCGACCTCGAGGTGCCGCTGGTACTGGCCACCTCGGTCTCGGCCGGCGCGCAGGGGCCGGCCTCCCTGCCCGCCTGCGTCGCGGTCGCCAACGCCGAGCTGCTGGCCGGCCTCGTGCTGCACCAGCTCGGCCGGTCCGGCGCCCCGTTCGTCCTCGGCGTCGGCACCGGCGTCATGAACATGCAGTCTTGCGTCGAGGTCTACAACGCTCCCGGCGTCCTTCTCGCCAACCAGGCTCACCTCGACGTCGTCCACTGGTACGGACTGCCGAGCTGGTCGTATGCGGGCCACTCCGACAGCAAGATGCTGGACGAGCAGTGGGCGCTCGAGCTCGGCGTCGCCACGATCATGGGCGCGCTCTCGCATGCGACGCTGCTCCACGACGTCGGCTATCTCGAGAGCGGCCTGCAGAGCGCTCTGGAGGGCCTCGTGCTCGGCGACGAGATGGCCGGCTATGCCCGAGCCTTGCTCGACGAGATGCCGGTGAACGACGAGTCGCTGGCCCTCGGCGAGATCGAGGCCGTCGGACCCGGCGGCAACCACCTCGGCACGCGTATGACGCGTACGCACCACCGGAGCTTCTGGCGGCCGTCCCTGCTCGACCAGAACACGCACGACCGCTGGGTCGCGCACGACGGCCGCACCCTGCTCGAGCGCGTACGCGACCGAGTGAGGGAGATCCTCGCCAAGGAACCAGCGTTCACGCTCGATGCGGCGACCATACAGGCGCTCGACAGGCTCGCCGCACCGCAGGCGAGCGGCGCCTCCTGAAGCGACCCCACGTCTCTCAACGCCGGCCGCGTTCGACCTCCGGCCATCCCGGGAAGACATGCGGCACGCCCTTGGTGTGAGGGCGTGGTTCGAGGGAGCACCCGCGGCAGGGACCGTGCCGTCGGGAGGTGAGGAGCCGTGAGACTCAGACTCGTCGTCGTTGCCGTGTTCATGTCGGCGGCTGCCGTGCCGGGCCTCATCGCCTACAGCACGGGCGTCCTGCCCGGTCCCACGTCCGCCTCCGCCGACGCGGCCAAAGTAGCGAGCCCTGAGTTTCGCGTGACCTCGCTGGCGTGGCCCGAGGAGCCTCTCGGCCTCGGTGCGACCGACACGACCGTCGTCTGGGAGCAGCGTGACCGCAGCAAGTCCGTCGCCGGGCTCTGGGCCTACGACGTGCGTACGCAGCTGCCCTCCCACGTCCTCGGCCGTTCGAGCGTCGGCAAAGGCGACGGATTCTTCAGCGCGTCCGGCACGAAGCTGGTCTGGGCGGCGTGGGCCGGCCGGCGCGGCGCCGGGCCGCCGCGCATCGAGGCGTACGACAGGGCGACCGAACGCCGCTGGACGGTCGCGGAGCGTGGCCGCGACCCTTCGATCGCCGGCGGCACCATCATCTGGGCGGAGCGCGGCGTGGGCACGACCAGGGCCGACGACGTCCTGAAGGGCGTGAACACCGTGACCGACGAGGAGTTCTCGATAGCCGCCCAAGGGCGCGTACGCGACGTTGCCATCTGCGGCAGCTGGGTGGCCTGGGTGTCCGGACGCGGCGCTGTAGCCGGCGTCTGGACAGGGTCCAACCGCGACGCCGCCCGATACCGGCTCGCGACGGCCGGTATGACCGTGGCGATGGACCGGGAGCGCGTCGTGTGGGCCGCCAGGTCCGGGCGCCACTCGACGGCGATCGTCTCGTGGAACCGTAGCTCCAGGCACTCCAAGGTGCTCTGCCGTCTCCGCGGATCCGCCTCGTCACTCGCCCTCGGGCGCCGCGCGGTCGTCTGGGTCATGACCGACAAGACCAACGGCGGCGACGTCTGGGCCTACGACTTCAAGCGCGGCCGAGCCTACGCCGTGAGCGCCGGCGAAGGCCAGCAGGCCAGCCCGGTCCTCGTCGGGGGTACCGTCTTCTGGGCCGACAGGCGCAGCGGCCTGTGGGAGCTCTACGGGCGGGCCCTGCATCCGTGACCCTGCTCGTGGCGAACCACCCCGCCGGCGGTCACTCCAGACCACTCATGTAGACTCGTACGGGGCGCCTCGCCTCGCACGCGACCGGGAGGGACCATGCCCGTTATCGAAGCCGAGCATCTGAGCAAGCGCTTCGGCAAGAAGGTGCTCGCCGTCGACGACGTGAGCTTCACCATCGAGGAGGGCACCATCACCGGCGTCCTCGGCCCCAACGGCGCCGGCAAGACGACGACCCTGCGCATGATCCTCGACCTGGTGCGGCCCACGGCCGGCCACGTCAGCATCCTCGGCAGCCGCTACCGCGACCTGCACGCGCCGGCGACGCGGGTGGGCGCGCTCCTCGACTCTGCCGGCTTTCACCCCGGGCGAACCGGGCGCAATGCCCTGCGTGTCATCGCCACCGGCGCTCGCATCCCCCCCGAGCGCGTCGGCGAGGTGCTTGACATGGTCGAGCTGACTGACGCGGCGCGGCGCCGCGTGAAGGGGTATTCCACGGGGATGAAGCAGCGGCTGGCCCTGGCAGCCGCGCTTCTCGGCGACCCCGAGATCCTGATCCTCGACGAGCCGGCCAACGGCCTCGACCCCGAGGGCATGCGCTGGCTGCGGGCCTTCCTGCGCGCCCAGGCGTCCGAGGGACGCACGGTGCTCGTCGCGAGCCACGTCCTCGTCGAGGTCGAGCAGACCGTCGACGACGTACTCATCATGGGCAGGGGCAAGTTGCTGGCTCAGGGCCCCATCGCACGGCTTACCGCCGGCGCGGCCCCCGTGGTGCGTGTGAGAAGTCCGCATGCGGAGAAGCTCGAGCAGCTGCTGCTCCAGAAGGGAGCGGCCGTGAACCGTGTGGAGACGGCGCTCGCCATCCGCGGACCCAGCAGCGCCGAGGTCGGCGAACTGGCAAACGCCGGCGGCATCGTGCTTCACGAGCTCCTCACGGAGCAGGCCAGCCTCGAAGATCTCTTCCTGCAGATCGCCGGCACGAGGAGGGAGTCGTGACCGGACTCATCCGTGCCGAGTTCCTCAAGCTCAGCAGCACGCGTACGGCCTTCGGCCTCTTCATCGCCGCCCTCGCCGTCAGCGTCCTGCCGGCCATACTCGTGATGAGCCTCGTGCCTCGAGCGGCGCTGTCTGACGGCGGAGCGGCGATCGCGGCCAGCGGCCTCACGATCGTGCCTCTCCTCGCGGTAGTCTTCGGGATCCTCGGCATGACCAACGAGTATCGCCACGGGACTATCACGTACACCTACCTGACCACGCCGCGGCGCGGCATCGTGATGATCGTGAAGCTCGTGTGCTACGGGGTCGCCGGCACCTTGGTGATGGCCGCCACCGCCCTGCTCGTCGTCCTTGCCATCGCGCTGATTGCCGCGGTCCGCGACATCCCGCTTCCGTGGCTCACCACCGCGAACGCGTCCGACCTGGAGACGATCCGCAACGCCGCCATGTTCCTACTGACGACCGGCATGATGACTGCCTTCGGCGTGAGCCTCGGGGCACTGCTCCGCGCCCAGGTGCCCACCATCGCCGGCGTGATGGTCTGGGCGCTGGCCATTGAGGGGATCGTCGCGATCATCAAGCCGCGAATCGGGATGTACCTGCCGTTCGCGGCGTTCCAACAGCTTACGATGGGCGACGCCCTGAATGTCGGGGAGGCCAGCGGGCTTCTGGCGCTCACCCGGCCGGAGGCGTTCCTGGTCGCCATCGCGTACATCGCCGTCTTCAGCGTCGCCGCGGTCTTCATCTCGATGCGCCGCGACGTCACCTGAGGGGAGGTGCCGTGAGCGACCCGGATGCATCGATCGTGCGCGGGCCAGCGTCCTTCGTCGTACGCGGCCCACTGGAGAAGCAGGGCGCGGCGGCCGAAGGCGTCCTCCGCGCCTTGCCCGCCTGGTTCGGCATCGAGGCAGCGATCGTCGACTATGCCCGCGCCGCCGATGAACTGCCGACGTTCGTCGCGAGGGCCGGCGCGGTGGCGAATGACGGCCCGACGGGGGACGGATCCGGCCGACCGTCCCCCACGAGCGATGGGACGACCGGTGAGAGCGTCGGCTTCGTCACCCTCAGGCCGACGAGCGCGTGCGCCGTGGAGCTGCACGTGATGGGCGTACTGCGAGAGTGGCAGCGGCGCGGGGTCGGCCGCGCGCTCGTCGAGCGCGCGCGGTCGTACGCCCGCGCCGAAGGCTTGGCCTTCCTGCACGTCAAGACCCTGGCGCCGAGCGACCCCGACCCGGGCTACGCCGCGACGCGGGCCTTCTATCTGGCCATGGGCTTTCGCCCGCTCGAGGTGCTGCCGCAGGTCTGGGGCCCCGAGAACCCCTGCCTGCTGCTCGTCATGACCGTGTGACGAGCACGGTCAGGCCCCGGCTGTCACGAGCGGCGAAGGTATGTTGAAGACCCGCGTCGCCAGTTCCTTGTCCAGCTGGTACAGCCCGGCCGGGTGCTCGCCCGCCATGGTGAACTTCTGCACCATGTCGGAGGCGGTCTCCTCCTCCTCGACCTGCTCGGCGATGAACCACTGCAAGAAGTTATAGCTGGCGTGGTCCTTGATCTCGAGTGCCAGCGAGGCCATCTCATGGATGCGGGTGGTCACGCCCTCCTCGTGCCCCAGCGCGTCCTTGAACATCGAGAGCCCGTCGGGCCACTCGGTGCGAGGCTTCTCGATCGCCTCGAGAGTTACGCGTCCGCCGCGCGTCAGCACGTAGTTGAACATGATCTGCGCATGCGCGAGCTCCTCCTGGTACTGCACCGTCATCCAGCTCTGGCCACCGCCCATGCCGCTCGCCGCGAACTGGCTCGCCATCGACAGGTAGAGGTAGCCCGAGTAGAGCTCCCAGTTGATCTGCTCGTTGATCGCATCCTGCATCTTCTTGTCCAGCATGGTCACCCCTCGGTCGTCATGACAGGGGCGGGGGGGGGCCCCCCCCCCCCCGGGGACCCCATATAAACCAAAGCCGGCCGGGGGGGGGGGGGGGGGGCGGGGGAAGGGACCAACCCGGGGGGGGGGGCCCCACCCGGCC
>JBBQFA010000089.1:0-9159 GCA_038321515.1 Thermoleophilia bacterium
CAGTCGGTGCCGCAGAACTTGTTGTTCTCGGTGAACTTCGCGGCGACGGCGGTACCGCCGATGAAAAGGATGACGAGTACACCGGCGACGATCGCGAGGCGCTTCCACCAGCGCGACCACCAGGATCGCCTGGGCGCGCCCAACGAACGCGACTCAGCCACGGCAGGTTCCCTTCGGCATCCCAACATGCACACACCCGTACGGAAGCATACTCTTCGCGGTCGAGACTGTCGCCACCAGCCCGAGTCATGAGGCAAGCCGCAGGACCTGCGCCCGCGGCCCGTGCGCCGCGTCTCAGCTGCCGACGCCGCCCTTGAGCAGCAGCAGCGGTACGTCGGTGTTGTGCCGCACGTGGTCGGCCACGCTGCCCAGCACGATGCGCTTCGCCCAGCCGTGCCCGTGCGTGGCCATGGCGATCAGGTCGGGCCTCAGCTCCTGCGCCTGCTGCAGGATCGCCTCGGCGGGCTCGCCGTGCACCATGAGCGTGTGGACGGTGACGCCGCGGCTGCGCAGCAGCTCCGCGGCGCGCTCCAGGTCGCCCTCCGCGTCTTCGAGCTCGTAGGCGCGCTCGTCGCGGGTGTGGTAGTGGGCGACGCGCAGCAGCGTCACCTCGGCGCCGCACATCGCGGCCAGCTCGGCGACATGCTCGAGCACCGGGCCATCAGTCTCGGTGCCTTCGACCGGCACGAGGATGCGCTGGTACATGCCCATGGCCTCAGCCTCCCCAGAACGTGGTGTACAAGAGGAACACATTGAGCCCGATGATCAGCGCCGCGACCAGCACGCCGACGGTGGTTGTGATGGTACCCGTGCGCTCCTCGCCCATCACGCGGCGCGCCCGGCTGAGCCAGAGCAAAGGGATGATGGTGAACGGCAACTGCAGACTCAGGACCACCTGGCTGATGATCAACCCCTGGAAGGCGTCGATGCCCACGACGATCAGCACCATGGCCGGCAGCGTGAGCACCACGAGCCCGACCTTGTAGACGCGGGTGCGGGGGTCTTCGGGGCGGCCGAGATAGCCGGTGACGATGTTGGCCTCAGCCAGCGAGGCGGTGACGGAGGAGGACAGCCCGGCGGCCAGCAAGGCGATGCCGAAGACAAGCTGGGCGAGCGCGCCGACGAGCGGCTCCAGCGTCTGCGAGGCCTGCTCGATGCTCGTGACCTCGATGCCGGCGGTGAAGAACACCGCCGCGGCGACGATGATCATCGCCGAGTTCACCAGCCAGCCCATGCCCATAGCCAGCGTGGTGTCGGCAAGCTCGAAGTGCATCAGTCGAGCGCGCCTCGAGGGCTCCACATCCCAGTCGCGCGACAGGATGACGTTGGAGTGCAGGTAGATGTTGTGCGGCATCACGATGGCGCCCAGCATACCCAGCGCGATGAGGATGCTGGCGCTATTCACGTTGGGGATCACCCAGTCGGGCGCCGCGGCCGCCCAGTCCGGCTTCACGATGAACAGCTCCACGACATAGCAGGCGGCGATCACGGCGAGGAAGACGAGGATGATGCGCTCCAGACGATGGTACTGCTGGCCGAGGATGGCCAGGTACACGAGCACCAGCGTGAGCGGGCCGCCGATCCACACAGGCATGCCAAAGAGGAGATTGAAGCCGAGGGCCGCGCCGAGGTACTCGGCCAGCGCCGTGGCGACGCAGGCGACGGCGATGGTCACCCCGAGGAACCACACCATCCAGCGCGGCATGTGGACGCGCACGTTGGCGGCCAGCGAACGGCCGGTGACGATGCCCAGCTTTGCCGCCATGTGCTGCAGGAAGATGAGCATGAGCGTGCTCAGCGACACGACCCACAGGAGCTTGTAGCCGAACTGCGAACCCCCGGCGATGTTGGTCGCCCAGTTGCCGGGGTCGATGAAGCCGATCGTGACGACGAAGCCGGGGCCCAGGTAGCGGAACAGCTCGCGCGAAAAGAGGTCGCGAGTGAAGGCGCGCGGGCCGGTGGCCCGCGCGTCGGCAGCGATCTCGGGCGGCGGCGCGAGCGCCGGGTCGGGTACAGGCGCCGGCTCGGGTGCCGGCGTCGGCGGGCTCTGCTTCGCCGGCCCGCCCGTCACGCCATGCTCCTGTGATCCCCGGCGTTCATCCTGGCTCACACTCTTCCCCGTACACCCACGGCGCCTGAACCTACGCGACCGCGAACGCCTGCTCGAGGTCGGCGATCAGGTCGCCGGCGTCCTCGATGCCGACGGAGTAGCGCACCAATCCCTCTGGAATGCCCATCGCGGCGCGCTCCTCGGCGGTGCACTCGACGTGGCTGGTCGTCGCCGGCACGCCGGCGAGCGTCTCGACGGCGCCGAGATTGGCGGCGAGATGGGCGAGGCCGAGCCGCGGCAGGACCCGCTTGACCGCCTCGAAGCCTCCCCCGAGCGTGAAGCTGAGCATGCCGCCGTAGCCGCGCATCTGCCGCGCCGCAACGTCGTGGTGCAGATGCGATTCGAGGCCCGGGTAGTTGACCGCCGCGACCGCCGGCTGCTTTGCGAGCCAGCGCGCGATGCGCAGCGCGTTCTCGTTCTGCCGGCTCACGCGCAAGGCGAGCGTCTTCAGGCTGCGGACGAACAGGTAGGCGGCCATCGGGTCGAGCGACGCGCCGGTGATCTCGCGGTAGTGGTAGACCTTCTTGATGAGATCCGGCGGACCGCACAGGACGCCGCCCAGGGCGTCGGCGTGACCGCCGAGATACTTGGTGGCGCTGTGCAGCACCAGGTCGGCGCCCAGCGCCAGCGGATTCTGGTTGATCGGCGTCGCGAACGTGTTGTCGGCGACGACGAGCGCCCCGACCTCGTGCGCTGCCGCCGAGAGGCGGGCGATGTCCATCACCTTGAGGGTCGGGTTGGTCGGCGACTCGAGGTACACGAGGTCGCAGCCCTCGGCGATCGCGGCCTCGATCTGCTCGAAGTCGCTGGTGTCGCACAGCGTCACCTGCACGCCGATCCGCGGCAGAAAGTCGACGAACATCTGGTTGGTGCCGCCGTAGCTGTCTTTGACCGAGACGACGCGCCGACCCGGCGCGAGCAGCGCGAACAGGGTGTTGCTCACCGCCGCCATGCCCGAGGCGAAGCCGGTGGCGGCTTCGGCGCCTTCGAGGATCCGCACCTTCTCCTCGAAGGCGCTCACCGTCGGGTTCGTGTTACGACTGTAGATGTGCCCGGGCGTGCGGCCGAGAGCCGCGTCCATCCACGTATCGACGTCCGGATAGCCGAAGGCGGCACTGTACACGATGGGTACTTGCGTCGCCCTGTGGGCGAGCGCTGCGTCCTCGCCCGCCCGCACTGCGAGAGTGGCAAGCGCGAGGTCTTGAGCGTTCGCGGGCGGGCTGTTCGCGGCGTCGCCGCTCTCCGCTTGCGGCTGCTTGTGCTCAGTCATGGATGGCTCCTTGTTCTCCTGGTGACTGTGCCAGTGTACCTGTCAGCGGGGCTTGCGCTGCGTCACGCGAAACAGGCGACGCGGCAGATCCCCCTCCTCGAACTCATGCACCTCGAGAAGTTCGAAGCCGCGAGCCAGACGCTCCACGAGCTCGCGGCTGAAGAAGTGCACGACGAAGCCGCTGGACTCGTAGATGTCGTCGCCATGGGCGATGCCCGCACCGCAGTCCGCGTCGGCGGTGGTGCGCACCGTGTACACCTGCAGGCCGCCGGGGCGCAGCACGCGGAGCACGTCCGCGCTGAGCGCCTCCAGCTGCGGCGTCGGGAGCGCCATGCAGTAGAGCATGTGCGAGAAGCAGGCGTCGAACGAGCCCTCCGCGAAAGGCAGGGCCTCGCGGCAGTCGTGCACGGAGGCGAGCAGCGGCAGTGGTGGGTCGGATGCCCGAGCCTTGGCGCGGATCGCGGCGACGCCGGAGTCGGTGAAGTCGAGAGCGTGGACGCGGAGCCCGCTCCGTGCAAAGAAGACGCTGTCGCGGCCCTGCCCGGCGCCGAGCTCCAGTAGGTCGACGGCGCCGGCCGCGGTGAAGCGCTCCGCCGCGGCTCGCGCCGGGAGGCTCGGCTCCGTGCCGTAGCGATCGGCGCGCTCGGCAAGCACTCGCGTCCAGTGCCGCCGCTGGTCCGCCAGCGGATCGGCGGGGGCATCCGGATCGGCGCCGGGGTCGCCCGTGGCCTCCGCATCGGCGACGGCCGCGCGTGCGCCGGCGGCCCGCATGAGCGCGGCGTGAAGCAGCCCGTCTGACGGCACGCCACCGGATCCTCCGGGGCCGGGATACGAGCGTCAGCCGAGGCCGAAGTCCTCGAGCGCCTCGGCTCCGGATTCCACGTCGTGCCCGTCGATCCGAACCGTCGGGGAGCCGAGAAAGCGCAGCTCAGCCGCCTCGGCCTGAGTCTCGACGGGCGTCGCGACGATCTCGACCTCGACGCCGGCGGCGCGCGCGACCCGAGTGGCGACGTCGCGCGCCGCCGCCCAGTGTGGGCACTCCGACGTGTGCAGGACTTTCACCTGGACTGCGCTCATGTGCTCCTCAGTGGTCGCGGCCTCCAGACCCGAAAGCATATCCCGCCGGCGCCACTCAGACAGGCGGAAAGCGGCAGAGAGCGGCGGCGCTCTCAGCCGAGGCGCCATCGCGAGGAGACGGCCTTGCCCGAGGAGGCAACCGACGCGAGCGCGGCTCACGAAGACGCGTCCGAAGAGGAAGGCCACGCACCAAGCAGCAGCTTCCTTCGACCGGCCGGCCAGTCGCCGACCGTCGACTGGCCACGGTCACGTCCGTTGTTGCCGGCCTCAGAGCAAACGAGCCGGAAGGTAGCACCGTCCGCCCCGCGCGACGCCGTCCAGGCCAAGAACATGATTCTCAGCCAGGGAGGAACGCCTTAGAGGGCGGCGGGATCCTCAGCGGCGCTGGGGCTTGTGCCGCCGGCGTGAGCGGGCTGAGCCTTGGTCTGGCCCTGATGACCTGGTATCGCCTTCGTCGACGAGGAGCCGCGGGAATTGCCGTCGGCGCTCGCTGCCGCTGCGCGCGCGGAGACACTCTTGCCGTGGGCGGCCGCGGCTCCGCTGCGTGCGGCCTTGCTGCCCACGCCCTTGCCGACCACGCGCGACTTCGCGCCGGGTGACGTGCCGCCTTGGCGCGGAGCCCCGTGCCCGGGCTTCGCGCCATGCGCGCGGCCCCGACGCCCGACCGTGGATGGCTGGTGGCCCTTGCCGGCCGCGCGGCCCTGGGAGAGAGGGTTGGCTGCTGGCTTCCCGGCCACCCCGCGGCTCGCCGCTGGGGTGGTGGTGCGGCCGTGCGCGTGCGGCGCGGTGACTCGGTGCACTGCCTGTCCCGCGGTGGCCGCCAGCGCGCCCGCGACGATCACGACGACCGCCACCTTTGCGGCGGTGAGTGCGCCGGCGGCCGTGACCGCCGCGCCCGTCAGGGCTCCGGTGGTGCCTGCACCGACGGCCCCCGCTCCCGCCGTGCCAGCCACGGCGAAGCCGCTCCCAGCGATTCCGGCGGCGGCGGCGCCACTCGCGACAGCGCCGCCGCCCGCGGCCGCACCGGCTCCGACAGCGCCGGCGGTTGCAGCACCGAGCGCCGCGAACGGCGACGCCAGCAGCCCTGCCGGCAGCGGGACTTGGGGCAGCAGTACCGCCAGACCTATGGTGGCGACGCTCCAGCCCTTGACCGTTTCGCCGCAATCGGGGCAGGTCTCGGCGTGGCGAAGGACCCCACGGCGCTGGCGCTCGCTGAGGCCGCGGCCGACCGAATCCACGGCGGCCTGCCGGGCAAGGTCGCAATGAGCACGTCGCCACGGCCGCGTGAGCTCCGCGTAGGCCCGCCGGAACGCCTTGCGAGCGCGGAAGAGGCGCGCCTCGGTGGCGCTGTTCGAGACGCCGAGCACGCCGGCGATCTCATCTTGCGTGAGGCCCTGCACGTCCTTGAGAAGCAGGACGGTCCGGTGGTCCAGCGAGAGAGATCCGAGCGTCTCGTCGAGCAACTGGTTCAGCTCGGCCTGCTCGAATGAGTCGATGCGTGCGGGACTCGGCATGTCGTTCACGGTGTCCAGGTCGGCATGTGGGCGGCGCGCGCGCAGGTGATCGTAGCAAGCATTGACGGCGACACGATTGAGCCACGCTTTGAGGCGGAGCTCGTCAGCGCAGCCGGGCAGTCGCTTGTACGCCTTGATGAAGACCTCCTGAGTGACGTCCTCCGCGTCCTCCGGGCTGCGGAGGATGCGGAGACAGACGTTGTACATGGAAGCCGCGAAGTCGACGTAGAGCTGCTCGAAGGCGTCGGGGTCTCCGGCGCGCAGTCCCGAGAGGAGCGCGTCATCGACCGCGCCGGTGTTCGTGCGGGACTGACGCCCGCTGTTCAAGTGTCGAATCGCCATTCCCTACATAGTATCGGCATCCGCGGCTTCGCGTGGAGGCCCAGCGATCAAGTGGAATGCGAACGGGCGACGCCGTGGCGCCGCCCGTTCGCATCGACTCGAACTGTCGGCCTCGATCAGAACGCAGGTGCGGCCGAGGGACTCGGCGTATCGGTCGGAGTCGGGGTCGGAACCGGAGCGAGCTTGACGACGATGTGCCGGGCCAAGAAGACCGTCGCGCCGGTGGCGTCGCGGCCGACACGCCCGTTGATGTTCACCTTGGATCCGGGGGTCACCTGGTCGAGCGTCGTCCTCTTGAGATGGACCCTGCCGTGCGGACCGATGGTGCGCGCGAAGATGTGAGCGCGGGTCGCGAGGGTGAAGGTGACATCGGTGCGGAACGGCTTCATGTTGTGCGAACCCCTGGCGACGGTCACCAGCAGGGTCCCGCTCGGGACGTCCACCGAGACGACAGTGCCCTTGGCGAGGAACGGCTTGCCTTTGGCCGGCCGGTTCGCGGCAGTGCCGTGATTGTTTCCGGCGGCGAGAGCCAGCGGTACGACGACGAGGGCGATCACGGCGGCCATCGCTAGTGCGAACAGTCTCTTCTTCATTCGGTTGCCTCCCAGAGAATTGTGGACACGACTCGGACGCGTCGTTGATCCGCGCCTTCTACAGTGTTAACGAGGGAGGGATCGCGAATCTTGCGGCCCGAGACCGGTCAGGCAGCCCCGCGCATCACGCTGGCTGCTGACAAGTCGTCAGTGCCTCCCCTGTCGGAAGGTCGCGGAATGATGTACGCCTTCACCCGCTCGTAGCTCTCGTCGAACGCCGGCTCGAGCAGCCCGATGGCGGCGATGCGGCGCGCCATCTCAGCCACTTCTTCATCACCTGGTAGCCGCCTTCGCGCACTTCCAGACGCGGGCGGGGACGCAGCGCCAGTAGGCGACGTCATTGAGGTCGACGTCGAAGCAGGCGCCGCCGAGGCAGGCGCCGCCGAGGCAGGCGGTGAGCTGGTCGTAGTTGAGGCCGCGGTCGGAATGGCGCGGAATGGCGCGGAATGGCGCGGCGCTATCGCGCCAGTCGCCAGCGAGCACCGCGTCCTCGTCCGGATGAAGCCACGAGACCGAGTGTGCGCAGCAAGCCGAGATTCTCCTGGACGGTGCGGTCGGCCGCCACGACCGCAAGCGCCGCCCTGACCTGACCCAAAGATACCGGACCTGAGTCCGCAAGGACTTCGAGAAGCGCTCTCTGAAGATCGCTCAGGTCGTGGTCCACGCGTGTTGGAGCCAAGTAGCCGATCGGCAGGAACCGTACGACGAGAGAACCGGCACGCTCTTCGAACTCGGGCCTCACCAAGCCCGCGGCCTGCGTGAGCCTGACGATCTTGAGCGTTCCTGCGCCCCACTGCTCCACGATGCCGCACTTGTGGAAGACTCCCGCGACCAGCGGATTCCAGGGGCGGGACTCGTGATTCTTGTAGAGGTCCGCCGGCGTGAGGCCAAAGTGCAGGCCCCCGTTGCTGACGATCTCAAGGCGATCGTCGTACATCGCGATGTCCACCGAGCCGGCGCCCGAGCTGTGGTCACGATGGCAGAGGGCGTTCGCCAGAGCCACGATGGGCGGCGGCGCCAGTCTTCAGCCGCCAACCGCTCCGAGATTCCCGTGGTTGCGCAACATGTACCTGTCGAACTGCGGCACCGTGAACCCCGCGTAACCGCGTGCCGAGGTGAAGAGCAGGCCTTTGTCGATCAGCCTCGAGCGGATCGGCCCCGCCTGCTCGGCCGTCCTGCCGATTCGCGATGCCACCTCGGTCGCGCCATGGGGGTCGGGACCCAGCTCTGCCATCGCGAACAGGTAGCGCAGCTCGAGATCGGTCGTTCGCTCTGCTCTGACTCGGAAGAAGCTCTCGTCCAGCCCAGCCTCGACAAGCGGCCGAACGGATACGACGTCGCCCAGAGTGATGGGAGAAGCCGATGACTCGTCCCAGACGATCCTGCCGTACTCCTGGAGGAAGTACGGATACCCCTGCGTGAACCCGACCACGAAGTCAACAGCTGGCGGGTCAAGCATGACTCCAAGAGCCTGGGTCGGCAGGATGATCGCATCGCGCGCGTGGGTCGAGGAGTCAAGCTGCCCGATCCGCGGAAACCGGAAGAGCCGCTCGCTATACGACTTGGCCTCCCCGGCGAGGCGAGGGACCTGCGGCAGACCGGCGCCGACCAGCGTGATGGGCAGTGAACGTCGGGCGCATTTGTGCAGAGCCACGATCAGCGCCTCAAGCTCGGGAGGCCTCAGATACTGGATCTCGTCGATCAGGAAGACGACTCCGACGCCGTGGTCGCGAGCGGCCTCGCCGATCGCCACGAACAAATCCGAGAGATCCTCCGGCAGTGCGCCGCTATCCCCAACGCCATTGAGCGCGTCGATGTCGAGTCCCGCGGTCATTGCCCCATCCGCGCCGAAGGTGACGGTGAACGACTTGAGGATCGACGCGGCTCGAAGGACTCGGTCCGCCCATCGTGCCTTCGGGACGATCTGGAGCAAGACCCGCCGAACGTTGGCTGCCATCTTGGAGGCGAACGGGCCGTTCTTCTCCACCTCCCACTCCACGGTCGCCCATTCGCGGGCCTCGGCCTTGTCGCGAAACACATCGAGGAGGACGGTCTTACCGACGCCGCGCAGCCCAGTGATGATCATGGAACGCTCTGCGTAGCCGTGCTCGAGCCGCTCAAGGAGGATGTCGAACGACTCGATCTGGTCGTCGCGGCCGACGAGGGCCGGCGGCTTGGTTCCAGCGCCGGGCGCGAACGGGTTCTTGCGTGGATCCACTGCTCTCCTTTTCAGACTAGACGGAACTTATCATC
>JBBQFA010000090.1:0-8758 GCA_038321515.1 Thermoleophilia bacterium
GTAGGGATGCTCGGGCCCGTGCGTGGCGAGTACGCCGAGCCGCTGCTTCGCAAAGAGGTCGCGCAGCAGATCGAAGGGCTCGGCGGACTGGTCCATACGTGCGTCGTACCCCCACCCCACCGGCAACGAACCTGCGGCACACAAGTGCGGTTCCGGCGCTCGCCGCAACGGCGGTCTCTGGTCGCCGCCGTGGCATGCCCGTGCCATACTGCCGTACATCGTCTGACGGGCAGGATCGCCGCACCGTAGGCCCACCATCCGGGAGCGCCACAATCCGCGTGAGCTGGTTCGCGTCCGATAGGGAGAAGTACGCCGTTCTCGCGACGGCTTGGGTGCTGCCGGAACCGAGACGCTGCGTGCAGTGCGGCGTGTGCTCGTTCAACTGCCCCATGGGGATCGACGTCAGGCGCCACGTATGGCGCGGCGAGCCCGTCAAGGACAGCCGCTGCCTGACCTGCGGGGAGTGCGTGAAGCGCTGTCCGCGCGGGTTGCTCCGCTTTGAGCCTATCGCGGGCGCTGCGCCCGCCCGCCGAACGAGCGGGAGCCACTGACATGGCCCGCCGTCACCTGCTGATCGGCATCGGACCGGGGGCCATTGCGGCGGCCGAGGCGATCCGCGGCGCGGACGACGATGCCGAGATCGTCGTCGTCGGCGCCGATCCGCACGGCTTCTACTCGCGTCCCGGGCTGGCCTACCTCCTGGCGAAGGAGGTGCCCGAGAAGCGGCTCCGGCCCTTCACGGCCGAGGACTTCGCCCGCCTCGACCTGGATGTGATCGCCGAGCGCGCTGTCTGCATCGACCCCTCCCGACACCTCGTGGCCCTCGAGAGCGGACGAGAGCTCGCTTACGACCGCCTGCTCATCGCGACCGGGTCCACGGCACTGCCCGCGCGGGTACCTGGAGCCGAGCTCGACGGGGTGGTCAAACTGGACGACCTGGACGATGCCCGCGACATCATCCGCAGGAGCGCCCACGCCAAACAGGCCGTGGTCGTCGGCGGCGGCATCACCGCCCTCGAGATCGTCGAGGGCCTGCGAGCTCACGGCGTGCACGTCCACTACCTCATGCGCCAGGACCGCTACTGGAGAAACGTGCTCTCCGAGTCCGAGTCGCACGTCGTGGAGAAGAAGCTGCAGGACAGAGGAGTCCACCTCCACCACTACACGGAGCTCGCCGGCATCGCCGGCCGCGACGGCCGGGTCGTAGCCGCCGAGATCGGAGACGGCGAGCGGATCCCGTGCGACATCGTGGCCGTAGCGATCGGCGTCCGTCCGCGCATCGAGCTGGCGCAGGCGGCCGGCCTTGCGTGCGAACGCGGGATCCTCGTCGACGAGTACCTGCGCACCAGCACCGACGACGTGTTCGCAGCCGGCGACGTCGCGGAGATACTCGACCCGATCAGCGGCCGGCGCACGCTGGAGGTCCTGTGGGACGCGGCGGTGGCAAAGGGCCGCATCGCCGGCCTGAACATGGCCGCCGAGCCCATCCATGTCTACGACAGGGGCGTGCCGCTCAACATCACGAGACTGGCCGGCATGAAGACCACGATCATCGGCACCGTCGGCAGCGGCAAGGACGCCGACCTCGAGGGCCTGTCACGCGGCGACAGCCAGACCTGGTCCGAGCTCGCCGACGCGGCGCTCATCGAGACGCTGTCGGGCAGCGCCCGCATCAAGCTCGCGGCGGGAGATCGCGCCGTGGTCGGCGCGGTCGTGATGGGCGACCAGGCGCTGTCCTTCCCGCTGCAGGAGCTCATCGAGGCGCGCGTCGACGTCAGAAGGATCGCGGCGAGCCTGGCGGCGCCCGGCGCCGCGGTCGCGCCGCTCATCGAGGCGTTCTGGAACGACTGGGTGACCCAAGGTGCCTAGGAGCGCGCCGATCTCGGCGCCGACGAGGAGACGGCTCACCGTGCCCAGACGCGCTCCGGAGCTCTGGTACGCGCTCGCGGCCATGGCCGCGACCACCGTGCTCTACGGAGTCGCGTACCAGCAGAGAAGCGCGTTTCCCGCGGCCTCCAGCCTCGTCGGTCACGGGATCGGCATCGCGGGCTTCATCCTCATGCTCATGACCGCGACCCTCTACTCCCTGCGCAAGCTGCGCGCAGGCACACGATGGGGAAGCACGGCTGCCTGGCTGACGTTCCACATGGTCACCGGGCTGGTCGGCCCCTACATGGTCCTGCTGCACACGGCCATGAGGTTCAGCGGGCTCGCCGGGCTGGCGATGCTCCTGACCGTGCTCGTGGTGGTCAGCGGCGTTGTCGGCCGCTACATCTACACCGCCGTGCCGCGGGCGATCGACGACTCCGAGCCTGCTGCGAGCGCGGCAGAACTCGAGGAGTGCCGCGGCCGGCTCCTGAGACGCAGAAAGGCACTGGCGACCTGGCACATCGTGCACGTGCCGCTCACCTGGGCGCTCTTCGCCGCGGCCTTCATCCACGTGGTGGCAGCGCTCTACTACGCAACGCTCCAGCGGTAGCGTGAAGGTGGTGGTACGACGATGAGCGATCGACCGGGCTTCCTCTCCCCCACCGGGATCCTCGCGGCTGCGGTCCTCGTCGTGGCGGTCATCGGCGTGACCCTGGTAGCGGGTCCGTCGCTGTTCAGCCCCGGCTCCTTGAACTCCCAGGCGAAGGCCTTGACCCTCGGCGGCGTCGCCAGCCATGCGGAGCTCGCCCACGACTGCGGCGCCTGTCACCCCGCGCCCTGGAGCTCCCGGACGATGGCCGACAAGTGCCTCGCCTGCCATGCGAAGTTCGGCGACGAGATCAAGGCCAAGGCGGGAACCCATGGCCGACTCGTGGGCATGCAGTCGGCGCCCACGTGCCGCGGCTGCCACCCGGAGCACCATGGGCCGAAGGGCGCGCTCACGTCCCTCGACGGGGCGACCTTCCCGCACGACCTGACCGCTTTCTCCCTGGGCGGCCACGAGGAGACGGCCAAGGGGGCGAAGTTCGCCTGCGCGGACTGCCACCCCAAGGACTACGCGACGACCTTCGACCAGGCCGTCTGCGCCGACTGCCACGCCGCCATTGACGCGGCGTTCATGACCAAGCACGACGCCACCTTCGGCAAGGACTGCCTGGCGTGCCACGACGGCAGCGGCAACGCCAGCGTCGACCACACCAAGTTCGCGTTCAAGCTGACCGGCAAGCACGCCGGAGTGGCGTGCGACGCCTGCCACAAGGGCGGCTCGTCCCCCCAGGACTTCAGCCAGACGCCGCAGGACTGCTACTCGTGCCACGCCAAGGACGACGAGCACAACGGCTCGTTCGGGCGCAACTGCGAGAGCTGCCACACGAGCGCCGGCTGGGGCGACTCGACCTTCGATCACGCCGTCTTCCCGCTCGACCATGGCAGCGACCAGCAGAAGGCCACCTGCAAGACCTGCCACCCGGCGGACCCGAGCACCTACACGTGCTTGGGATGCCACGCGCACACCGCGTCCAACGTCGTGAGCCAGCACGAGGGACGGTCCCTCTCGCAGCTGACCGGCTGCATCAAGTGCCACCCGGGCGGCCGCGACGCCGACTAGCCGATCGCGGACGCGGGCGTCCTCATTCGGCCGGCGGTCTCCGCCAGAACCTCACCCTGAGGTCTCCAACCGACCCCGCCTCGGCGAAGTCGTTGCTGTGGTGCGAGATGCAGAGCGAGTCGTCCAGGTGGGCGGCGAGGGCGGCGGCGGTCTCGGCCAGCCGCCCCAGCTCGATGAGCTGACTGAAGGGCAGCGCGAGATCGGCCGGCGAGCGCCTCGTCTGCGACATCCGAGCCGGTTCCCGCGCTCGTAGACACCCCGGCTCCTGTCAGGTCTTCGGCCTCCAGCTCCCCGGCAGCCAGCTCCGGGCAGCCGGGGTCCAAGCAGATCCAGCCGCAGCCGTCGTCGCCCAGCGTGCTCGCGTTGGGGACCATCGGCTCGCCGCAGGAGTCGCAGGTGA
This sequence comes from Thermoleophilia bacterium, assembly GCA_038321515.1. Lineage (GTDB taxonomy): Bacteria > Actinomycetota > Thermoleophilia > UBA2241 > UBA2241 > CAIXSE01. The sequence continues at coordinate 3,936 of JBBQFA010000090.1, forward strand.
CGGCGAGGAGTTCCTCTTCAGCCGCTCGAACCACCGCGGTGCCTGCGCACGTTCAGCGCCTTCCACTGCAGAGCGGGATGAGAGCTCAACAACTCGTGCATGGCCGGATCGCCGCACAGAAGATCGGGAAGGACCTCCCCGTGGTCGTTGAGCCGAGCAAGGAACTCGCACTCCTCGACGGTCAGGGGCAACACAGCGGACAGCCGGTCGCGACACTCAGTCACGAGGTCCTCTCCCCACTGCCGGGTTGCTGCTCCGGGAGCCGGTTGCCCGGCGCCGCGAAGCGTGGGCAACAGGCGGCGATGCAACTCAGCCGTCTCCGCCGTCACGTCATCAACCGCGACGGTCCGCCAGTCCCGCCGGCTCGCGGCGCCGTACACCACGAACGCAAACCGAAGCTTGTCGACGTCGAGGTCGTCGCGGCGAAGCAGCTGACAGGTGTCGAAGAGGTCACGGCTGGCCTGACGGGTCAGCAGCGCGGCCAGCTTGCCGCCGGCGAGCTCATGGATGTCGAGCACCGGCACCTGGGACGCTCGCCGCGAGCCCAGGGGACGCGAGTCGAGAGGCCGCGCCGGCGAAAGCGGGGTGCGCAGCAGGAAGTTCATGTCGAGCTCCAGGTTGCCCGGCCCGCCTGCGACAGATGAGTACGTGAGGCGCCACTTGCCGCCGGCGTGCTCGTCGGGGACGCGACGCACGTCGAGCCCCTCGCGTCCACACACCGCGTGGATGGCCTGGTCGACTGTGGCACGGTCGGCGAGCATGACCTCGCGCGCCTGCGCCCCGATGTAGTTGAGATCGATGTCGACCGACAGGCGCGGCAGGTCGAAGACGAACAGGTTGAGCGCCGTGCCGCCCTTGAGCGCGACGCGCGTGCCAAGGAACGGGTGGCTGCGGATGGCATCCAGCAGGGCAAGCAGGCGGCCCGCCTTCTCGAACATGCCGGCCGAGAAGCCGGCTGCTGCTGCCTCGCTCTGCAGATCCTCGAGGGACAGGCTCACGAAGCCTCCGCCCAGACGCGCCGCAGCACCCGCTCGGGGACCACGAGATTCCATGGCGAGACCAGCTTCCCGGGCTCGCGGCGACGGTCTAGGTAACGCGGCTGACCGGGTGCGTGCGCGCGAAGCTCGGACAAGTGGTCGTCATCGACCATGAGCGCCTCGCGGTGCTGGTCGAGAAAGAACCCCACACGCGCAACGGTGAGCGCCGATCCAAGCCTGAGCGCAAACGCGACGACGGCGTCGAGGTCGAAGAACTCGACCGACTCCAGCGAACGCCAGACCTCCTCCCAGCCACCGCCACGCTCGGGCGCGTCGAGAACGTCGACGAGCGTGCGCTCGAGTGTCGTGACGCGCACGCGCCCGCCGGCGTGGCGCTCCTCGCTCACACCACCTCCCGAATCGGGGAGCAAGCGCAGCGAGGCAGGCGATCGGCCGGGGAGAAACCGCGTCCCACGGAACTCCAGTGGCCGCGCCCGGTGACGGGTGAGATAGCTGTATCGAGTCCATAGCGAGTACGCCTTGCCGTGATACTGCAGCGCGGCGTGATAGGCCACCACGGCGTCGTCGGTCAGGGCGGTGGCAAGAAGGAACGGATCGACGCCGGCGGCGGTCGGGCGAACGCCACGCGGCACGGTGGCGTACAGGCCGCGGCGCACCCTCAGCAGGTGGCCGGCCGCCAGGTGATGCGCCAGCAGGTTGTTCGTCGTGTGCGGGCTTGCCCCGGTCGCAGCCGCCCGCGCGGCGACGAACTCCGCATGCGAGAACACGGGGTTGACCGAGATGTAGTCCAAGGCTGATGAGTTGTCGTTCTGCGCAGTCATAACTAGTAATACTAGTGATACCTGCTCCGAGTGGCAAGCACCGGTGCAGCGCTCGGCCGACGAAAGAATCTTGGGATGAAGAAGCCCCGCCGGTGCGGCATTACCCGGACGGCGGGGAGGATTGACACAAGTGTACCGCTCCTGCCTCCGAGAGCAACCATCTTGCGGCGGGATGAGGGTGACGTTGCGGGCCGATGATGGAGGCCGGCAAAGGCGGGCGCGAGTGCGCGTGGAGGTGACGGCAGGCATACAGACAGCTTGCGACGCGCCCGCCGCAAAGACCAGAGTGACGATGACCACTCGTGGTGGACGTTGCGCGCAGCGAGCAAGATCAGAACGAGCCGGAGGCGAGCAGCCCCGGCAGTTCCGGCTCGAGTCCGGCGAGAGCGGACCGGGCGTCGGCGAGGGTGCGGCCCGGGGCGGCGCAGACGGCCTGAAGCATGCCCACACGGACCCAGATGCGAGCGCAGAACTCTCAGCCAAGCTGTGCGCGCACGGTGCCGGCGAATCCAGGCAGGCGGGCCGCGTGGCGCGCGAGGATCTCGTCGACCGTCATCGCCGGCGCACTGTAGCGCGCCGCCTGCCGCTCGAGGGCGCCCAGCACCAAGTGCCCAGCACCAAGTCGGGGCGCTCCTCAAGAACTGCGCACAGGAACTCGTCCGGGGTCTGGACCTCGATCCCGAGGGGTTCGCACGCCCGGCGACGGAAGTGCCGCACGTTCCAGGTGACGATGACGTCGGCACCGCCCGCCACCGCCGCGGCCTGCATGACGCCAAGCATGCGATCGATGCGGGCAGCGTCGAATCCGGGAACCGACCGCAAGACAGCGCGACGCATCTCGTCAACGATCTCTGCGGACCACAAGGGGCGAAAGGCCCGGGTCTGCGCGACGCTGAGAAGTGTGTCGCGCAGACCCATCGGGTACAGCACGCAGGCGTCCAGAACGGCCGTCCGCAACCTTCAGAACTCCAGCCCGAGCGCTTGTGACTCCTGAGCCAGGCGCGTCAGCAGAGCCTCACGTTCGGCCTCCTCGCGATCACGACGCGCCATGACATCGTCGAAGCGGATGCGGCGATGCGTGCCGACGCGTCGGAACGGCAGACGGCCCTCGTCCAGCATGCGGATGAGGTGCGGCCGCGACACGTGCAGCAGAACGGCCGCCTCGTGGGTGGTGAGCTCATAGTGCACGGGCACGACCGCGACTCCGTTGCCCGCCGCCATCTCACGCGCGACCAGCGCAAGGACCTGCACGACGCTGTCAGGGACGGTGATGCGCACTCCCGTGGCCGAAGAGACCTCCACGCTCCCTGCGGGTCCCGCCCCGGCATGGAGACTGCGGTCGAGAAGAGCGATCTGCGCAGTCTCCGCCGTCGCCGGGAGAAACACGACGTCGGAGCCGGCGCCGGTTGATCGTCTTGGCGATGCCTCCATCACTCACCTCCTCTCGGGTCCGGCACAGTTCTAGAGTACCTCCAAGTGCAGCACATGCAACATCTGCAGCCCATGATGCCAGTTGGCATCGTCACCCAGCCGGCAAGGAGCTCGCCCATGAGGACCTCCCGGAGTCGCGGGTCCGGGTCAGCAGGGCGAGTTCTCCAGCCAAATCAAGGAACGAGCTCAGGATGTTCTCGGGCCAGCCACTCGACGACCACGCCGCGGAATGCGTCGGTCTCGCGCAGTAGCTCGTCGACCTCAGCAGCCGACACCACACCAGCGCGGTCGTAGTCGCTCGTGTTGCGAAGTGCCCGGCACGAATCGAAGACCGCCGCGTCGGTGACGCCGGCGCCCATCAGCTCAGGCATCGGCGAGGTCACGCTCGGCGACGGCGAGCAGGTCCGTGACCTCGCGCCGCGACGCGCGATGCCGACGCAGCGCACCGGCGTCAATCCAGCGCTGCAAGCGAGGCTTCGTCACCGATGAGCCACATTCGAGCGCCCTCGAGCACCGACTCGATGAAGTGGTCTCCGTCGCGCCATCGGGCGGTGACGTCCGCCGGCGCGACGATGACAGGGCTCAACTCGCGCCCGAGCGCGATGGCGGCGCGCGCCAGGGCCGTGGCGACCTCACGACGCGAAGCGGAGCCGACGATGAAGAGATCTACGTCGCTCTCGGCGGTATCGTCCCCGCGGGCGACCGAGCCATGCACGAAGGCCACGGCGACCGCATCGCCGAGGCTCGCCAGCGCCTCCCGCAGCTGGTCGCCGAGGCCCACCGTCTTCTTGATCGCGGCCCGCAGATCGGCAAAGGCGGGATGCGCGACCACCGCGCGGTAGTACGTGCGGTTGCCATGATCGTGCCGCGTGACCAGCCCGGACTGTTGCAGCCGCTGAAGGTCGCGCTGCAGCTGTCGCAGGTGGGCGCCAGTCAGTCGCTGCAGCTCACGCTGGTAGTACTCTCTCTCCGGCTCGAGCATGAAGAGGCGCAGCAACTCCACAAGCGTGGTCGAGGCGAACAGCGCCGCCATACCTGTTTGACTACGATTCGTCGTCATTTGACTACATATCGTAGTCGTCGGCGCGGGAGTTGTCCAGGCGCCGGCGGCGACCGGCGGAGGCACTACGCATGCAAGTAGGGCGGCCATGTGAAGAGTTTGCGACGTGACCGGCGCGAAGACCAGAGTGACGATAACCACTCATGGTGGACGTTGGGCAGTGGGCGCGGCTCAGAAGTCGCCTGTGGTGAGCAGGCCCGGCAGTTCCGGCTCGATAGCGGCGAGAGCGGACATGGCGTCGGCGGCAGTGCGGCCGACGATGGCGCAGAGAGCGCCGGCGACGGCGAGGGCCAGCTTGGCCGCCTGCGCCTTGTCCGCGTAGTGCTCGATGAGCCGCGCCAGACGGCCGGCGAGCGCCTCGGCCATCGGCTTGCCGCAGACGCTCCGCATCACCACGCCTCCGGCCGGGCGATCGTCCGGCCGTCGGCGCCGGGGATCTCTGCGGGGAACTGATGCTTCGCGTAGGACGCCGCATCGAGATTGACTGTCCACTCGGCCGCCGCACGAAGCTGC
>JBBQFA010000091.1:0-8647 GCA_038321515.1 Thermoleophilia bacterium
GTGGCGGCGGGGGGGGGGGGGGGCGCCCCTCCCGCCGCCCCCGCCCCCGTTCCCCCTCCCCTCCCGGCGCCGCGCCGGCGCCGCCCGGCCGCTCGTACTCCAGCCGGCCAGTCGCTCAGACGCCGGCCGGCAGCGTGCTCAGACGATCCTTGACGATCTTCGTCGCCGTGGCGATCACCTCGAGGCTGCGGTCGACCTCGGACTTGGTGTGCGCCGTGCTGGCGAAGAAACGCTCGAAGTTGAAGTTGTGGAAGTACACGCCGCGCATCTGGCACTCCGTCTGGAGCATCTCGAAGAAGCGCGTGTCGCTGGCGCGGGCCTGGCGATAGCGGGTGACCGGAGCCTCATGCCCGAAGAACACCTGCCACATCGGGCCCACCTGGCTGATGTACGCGGGTACGCCGTTCTCGGCGAAGATGCCGCGCATGCCCTGGACCATCGCGTTGGCGATCGTGTTGAGGTGGCCGTAGACGCGCTCGCGGTCGTTGATGAGGATGTCGAGCGTGGCGTTCATCCCCGCAAGGGTCATCGGGTTGCCGCTGTAGGTGCCGCCGTGCAGCACGACGCCGTCGGCCTCGAGCTGCATGATCTCCTTCTTACCGCCGAACGCAGCCGCGCCCGGAGTGCCTCCGCCGACCGCCTTGGCCACGCAGGTGATGTCCGGGATGACCCCGTACAGCTCCTGGGCGCCGCCGAGCGAGACGCGAAAGCCGGTGATGATCTCATCGAAGATGAGCAGCACGCCGTTCTCGTCGCAGATGCGGCGCAGACCCTCGAGAAAGCCGGGCTCGGGAGGGATGATGCCGGCGTCGGCGAGAATAGGCTCGGCGAGCACCGCCGCGAGCTCGTCGCGGTTGCGCTTGATGATCGTCTCTACGGCGTCGAGGTCGTTGAAGCAAGCGACGATCACCGTGTCTTCGAGGGCCCTGGGGATGCCGTTGCCCGAGGGCAGGGTGCGTGGGTAGCGCTCGGTGCCGGCCGCCGGCAGCGCCATCATGTGGGAGTAGGCGTGGCAGTCGAGAAAGCCGTTGTAGCTGCCCTCCCACTTGAGGATCTTGTCCTTGCCGGTGTAGGCGCGGGCGAGGCGCATGGCCGCCTGGGTCGCCTCGCTGCCGGAGTTGGCGAAGCGCAGCTCGTCGATACCGGGCACGGCCTGGACGATCTTGCGGCCGACCTCGTAGTCGAGCTCGTGCGGGAAGGTGTAGAGCATGCCGCCCTGGGTGATCTGGGCGACGATCGAGTCGAGGATCGGCTTGGGGCGGTGGCCGAAGATCATGGGGCCGTAGCCGATGCACCAATCGATGTAGGCGTTGCCGTCGACATCGTAGAAGTAGGCGCCCTCGCCGCGCTCCATGACGATCGGGCGCGTGCCGATCAGGCGCGCGTAGCTGGACTCGCCGCCGGAGATGACCGACTGGCACTTGGCGAACATCTCGCGCGTCTTGACGAGGTGGCTGTCGTCGATGAGGTTCTCTGTCATCGGGCTCGGAGCTCCTTCACAAACGGCCGGGCGCGGCGCGGTCTCCCACCGGTGTGGGGCCGGTCCCGGGAGGGTGGAAAGCAGTCTACACCTAGACGCTGGCCGCTAGCAGGCTCACGCCGACCATCGTGCACACGATGCCGACCCACTGGTGGCGGCGCGGGCGCTCGTGCAGCAGCACGAAGCCGATGATCACGGCGAGCGTCCCGTATTGCGTTGCCGTCACGCCGCCGACTGCGGGCAGGCCGAGCGAGAACGCAATCGACAGAAACACGATGCCGGAGAGCTCTAGCGCGCCGGCGCCGACGGCGCGCCCGCGGAGCGACTTCGGCATCACCACACTCCCGGTGAGCAGCGCCACCGGCAGCGTGATCGCCAACGACACCGTTCGCGAGATGGCCGACTGAGAGAGCCAGCTGATCGCGCCGGCGGTCAGCACCCACACCGTCTGCGTGAGCACGCGCGCCCGCCGGGTCGCGTGTTGTGAGAACATGTCACTCGGGGAGGAAGGGGCATTCCAGTCCTTGAGGTGCCGCGGCGGCATCCTCGACGCAAGGGAGGCCCATTCTGATACGTGAGTGGCGGCGAGGAGAACCCTGGAACCGGCAGCGTGAGGTGATTTGATGGCAGCACAGTACATTCTCTCTGACCCCAACATGAGTGACGGCACCCACCCGGAGGTCATCGAAGCGATCATGGACCCGCTGCGGGGCCGCGACGGCGTGAAGCTCATCGGGTACGAGCCCGATGCTGACTTCGACCGTCTGCCTGCCGAGGTGATCGGCCGCCCCGAAGCGATGAAAGAGGCGTTGCTCGAGATGGCCGGCAAGGCCTACGAGCTCATCGACATGGAGAAGCAGCACGGTCGTCACCCGCGCGTCGGGGCAGTGGACACGATCGAGGTCTACCCGGCCAAGAACATCACCATCGAGGAAGTCAAGGAGTTCTGCGAGGACCTCGGCCAGGAGCTGTACAAGCGCTACTACGTGCCCATCTACTTCACCGGCAAGAACGCTCGCCGCCCGGAGAACGACGGCCTGACCTCCATCCGCAAGGGCAACTACGAGGGGCTCAAGGAGGCCGTGCTCGTGGATCCGCAGCGGGCTCCCGACATCGGGCCGGCGAAGCTGCATCCGACGGCGGGAGCTACCATCGTCGGCGCCGTGGAGGAGCACGACGCGTACTTCAACGTGGTGCTGGACACGGACGACCTGGAGATCGCGAAGAAGCTGTCCAGCTACGTGCGCGGCGCCACAGGAGGGTTCACCAACATCCAGGGCACGATCGGGCTCCCTCAGACTCATCGCCGCACCGGCAAGAAGGTCGTGGAGGTGTCCATCGAGATCAGCAACCCTCTGAAGACACCGCTGCACCGCGTCTACAACCTGATCAAGGCGGAAGCCGCCCGATACGGGGTCAACGTCATCGCGGGGCAGATCTGCGGCACCATCGAGGCGGAGGTGCTCGTCCAGACCGCCGAGTGGTATCTGCAGCTCGAGGGGATCAACGGACCTTGGGACTACAAGAACCAGATCCTCGAGAACCACCTCCTCGAGCTCGAGTCGTGAGGCGGTGGGGGGGTTCCTGATGATCCCTGCTGCCCGCACCCACGGTCGGCGCGGGCCGACGGCTGACCCCCTTCTCCCCGCCCGGCCTCTCCCTTCACTCCACCGCGAGAAGCGCCACCGCCACGCAGGTGAGCGCGACGCCCACGTACTGGATCCTCGACAGGCGCTCGCGCAGGAACATTAAACCGAGGATCGCCGCCATGGTGCCGCTCTGAGAGACGACGACCGAGGCGACCGCCACCGGGCCGAGGGAGATCGCCGCAGCGAGGGCGACGAAGGCTGCGGCGTCAAACACACCGGCGTAGGCCGCACGCAGCGCCAGGGGTCGCGGCAGCCGCAGGCCGGCGAGCAGCAGGGCGACCGGCACGAGAACGACTATCGTTCCCAGCCGGCCGTATGCGGCGAGCGCCACCGGGTGCAGCGCGCTCGCCTCGACCAAGAGCAGCATGGTCACCGCGAAGAGCGCCGACGAGGCCAGCGCCCAGCCGGCGCCCGCGGTCGCGCTGGCGCGACGGGGAAGCGGCGGGCCGGAGGGTGCTGCGTCGTCCAATCCGAACATCTTCTCCTTTGGCGCGCGCTCGACCGACGCCATCAGACCGCCGATCACGGCCAGCGGCAAGCCGATGAGGGCGAGCGCCGGCAGCGGCTCGCCGCGCACGATCATGATGACGGCCACCACACCGCCGGTCAGGGACGCCAGCGGCGTCACGACCGACAGGTTGCCGACGACGAGGCCGCGCAGCAGGCAGCCGAGCCCTGCGGCCTCGCAGATGCCGCTGGCCGTGGCGAAGCCGACGGCCCGCCACTCGGCGGAGCCGCTGGGCGGGCCGTACAGCGCGAGCGCTAGCGGCAGCAGGACAAGCACCCCGATACCCATCGACCAGGTCAGCGCCGTCCACACAGCGGCGGCCCGCACGACCTTGACCATGAGGAAGTCGTGCAGGGCGTAGCCCAGCGCTGAACTCAGGCCGAGGACGACGGTCAGCATGGGCGCCGGCCGGCCACGCACCTACCTTTCGGTGTGGCAGATCGTGAGGTCGGCGAAGTTGCGCGGCGCGAGCTCCTTGTGCTTCTCGGCGATCGTGTCGGCGAGCGCGTCGAGAGCGGCGAAGTCGGCCTCTCGCGGCATGCCCTTGGCGAGCACCGGGTCCAGCAGCTCGACCTTGAGCTTGGGCATCATCCCCACCAGCGTCTCGACCGTCTTGCCGGCCCAGCCGTAGGAGCCGATCACGGTCGCGAACTTGGCCCGCGGCCGGAGGGCGTTCGCCAACGCGGCCGCGTACATGGCCAGCGGGTGCGGCCCGGTGAGCACGGTCGGCGTGCCCAAGACGATCGTGCCGGCGTGCACCAGCGAGCTGGCGAGCTCGCCGGCGTCGAGCGTCGTGAGGTCGAAGCGCTCGACCGCGACGCCGCGGTCGGTGTGCGCGGCCGTGAGGTGGTCCACCATCAGCCGCGTGCTGTCGTGCATGGTCACATACGGCAGGCAGACGATGTTCTGCGGCTCGCCGCCGGCCCAATCGCGGTACGCCTCGATGATGAAGCCCGGGTCGTCGTACACCGGCCCGTGGCTGGGGCCGATGATCTCGATCGGGTACTGCGTCACCTTTTCGATGTTCTTCAGCACCTGGCCGCCGAACGGCATCATGATCTCGGCGTAGTAGCGTTTGGCGCCGTCGTACACCTCGTGCTTGTCGGCGAAGACGTCGCTGGTCGCGTAGTGCGAGCCGAAGAAGTCGCAGCTGAACAGCATCCGGCCCTCGGCCAGCCAGGTGCTCATCGTCTCGGGCCAATGCACCCACGGCGTGAACAGGAACTTCAGCGTCTTGTCGCCGAGCGAGACCTCGTCGCCGTCGGCGACGATGTGGAAGCGCGCGTTGTCCACGTGCAGGTGGTCGACAAGCATCCCCCGGGCCTTCTCGTTGCAGACGACGGTGAGCTCGGGAAAGCGCTCGAGGAGCATCGGCGTCGAGCCCGAGTGGTCCTGCTCGACGTGATGGATGACGAGGTAGTCGGGCGCGGGGAGCTCGTCCAGCTGCGCCGCGAGCTCCGGCCACTTGGCCGGGTCGACCGTGTCGATCAGCGCATTCTTCTCGCTGCCCTGCACGAAGTACGCGTTGTAGCTGGTGCCGTGGGGCAGCGGGATCAGCGCGTCGAAGAGGCGGCGGTCCCAGTCGACGCTGCCGATGAGATAGACATTGTCGCGGATGAGGCGTGGCTTCATGGTGTCCCTCGGTGATGTCGTGGGCTGCGGGGTGTTTCTGTTTGAGTATATCCGCGGGGCTCGCGGCGACGCCCGTCGGATGGGGGAAATCGCGAGGTGAGCTTGGACAGACCGTCGGGGTACAAGGCGGGAGAGGCCGGGACGGAACGAGACAGGGAGCGACGAGCATGGACGCTCGCATCAGTGTGATCACTTTGGGCGGGGAGGACGTGCCGCGGGCGAGGACGTTCTATCAGGCACTCGGCTGGCCGCTGAGCGGCGAGCCGGAGGACGGCGTCGCGTTCTTCCGCAACGCCGGGTCGCGGCTGGCGCTCTACGCGCTCGAGGGCATCGCGGAGGAGGCCGGGCAGACGCCGGCGGCGCCCGGCTCTCTCCGCATGACCCTGGCGATGAACGTCGAGAGCCGGGAGCTCGTCGACGAGTGTCTGGGCGAGGCGGCACGGGCCGGCGGGACGCTGCTGCGGGCGGCCCAGGACCGGTTCTGGGGTGGCTACTCCGGGTACTTCGCGGATCCGGACGGCCACGCCTGGGAAGTCGCTCACAACCCGCTCTGGCCGATCGGCGAGGACGGCTTGCCTGAGTTGCCCTGAACCCGCGGGCCGGCTCCGCCGCCACCTCGGCGTCTTCTTCGCAGCGCCCCCACCGAAGCTCCGCCATCCGCTGACCGAGCGCTCGCCGAACCCTCACAACCGCCCGATAGGCTCCCTTCTTGGTGCGGCATGTAGCGCCGCGTAACGGCCGCAAAGGTCAAGTCTCGACGGTGCGGTCTGCCGTCGGGTTTGCGGTGATCACAACGAAGACCGCCAAGCCGGCCTAACGTCGTGCCGCCGCCTCCGCCGACCGGTACCGCCTGCGCGCATCTTGCGTGTGGAAGACCAACGTCCCTGGTGACAGGTATGGCGTTCGTGGGGGCTCCGTATCTTCACGGTCGCGACTGGGATCTCGGCTGCGAGGTCGCCTTCTGCATTGTCACTCTGTCAGCCGAGGGTGCGGACGGCTACCGTGTCTCCCATGACACCCGCTGACATCTCGACGGAACACTGAACCCATGCCCTACTGGCACGCCTACGTCGACGAGAGCGGCGATCGTGGCTGGAGGCGCAGGCCCACCGAAGTGCCACTGGGCACACGAGTCGGCTCTTCCGAGCACTTCTGCATGACCGCAGTGCTCGTGCCCGATGGTGCTCAGTCGGCAATCCTCGACAGATGGGTCCAAGCTGCGATCGAGATCGGCCGCGCACCCTCAGACGTTGTCCACTGGACGAGTGTCCGGTCGCACTCGCAACGTCTTCACCTCTGCCACAGCGTCGACGCCGTGGACGAACTCCGCATCATCTCCGTAGTCTTCAGCAAGTGGGACGTCGAGAACGTCAGTGCCGTCAGGCAGCCGGACCACCTGTACAACTGGGTCCTTCGCCTTCTCGTTGAGCGACTGTCGTGGTTCGGCAAGCGGCACGACGCCCAGACAGTCATGCACTTCGCCCAGGTCAAGGGCCTGCCTCCTCGCGTGATCGCCGACTACCTCAGCGGCCTGCAACGCCAAGCGACGAATATCGAGTGGCGTCATCTCCTGATGCCGGCACGGGTCAACACCCCTCACAATCAGAAGATGCTTCAGGTAGCCGACACGGCCAGTGGCGCGGTGTATGCGGCCTTCGAATGGGACGAGTATGGGCACACCGAGCGTCGCTACCTCGACACGTTGCGCACACGCATCTGGACACCGGCCGGTGGGGCGCTGCAGACCTATGGACTCAAGGTCTGCCCGTGGCCCCACCCGAGGCATGCCTGGTTGCGAAGGTACTGACCCAGGCAAGAGAAAAGGCCCGGGCCGTCGGCCGCGTCGCCGCGGTGTCACTGTCTCCAGCGACTGACGGGAATCCCGAACCTGATTCGATTATCCCCGATTCCGCCACGAAAGCAACGGATGCGGCGCAACGTCAACCTACGGACCTGAAGCGCCCGCGTTCGAGTGGGTAGAGCCTGATGCCCGCGATCAGGAAGAGGCCCGTCGGCTGCTCTCAGGGTGAGAGCGTACTCTCCTCGACGAGGGCGATCTCGTCGTCGGTGAGGCCGTAGAGGTCGTAGACGAGGCGGTCGAGCTGGCGATCAATCGCGTCGAAGTCGCGTGTCAGTCTGCTGATGTCATGGCCGGCGGTCGGTGACGCCGGTTGCGACCTGAGGCTCTGCGCTTGAGCGGCCAGCTGTGCCAACGTCGTCGCCCAATACCTCTCGGCTGCGCCTCCGGCGCTCGACAACCGGATGGGCAGATGCTCGATGTACTGCTTGTTGGCGGCGAAGTAGCCACCTCGGAAGTTGGCCGCCGATTGCCGAAACGCCCAGTCCATCAGACGGGAGTTGAGCAACGCGCCGAGATGCTCAAGCGTCAGTCCTTCGACGCCACACGTCATGCCGTAGCCTCCGGTCGTCACATTGACGAAGTAGAAGCAATCGACGGCGTCATGGTATGTAGCTAGCCGAGTCACCATGTAGGGCACGAGGAGCTTGGGCTGCTCCCAGAAACCCAGGTTCTGGGCTCGCGAGTACTGGTGCCAAGACGCACCACGGAAGCGACCGCGCTCGCGCCCTTCAAGGCACGATTGATTACGCGTCAGGTACGCCCAGGCTCGAGGGAAGCGCTCGTCAAGTTCCGACGCCGAGAAGATACGCGCGGCCCCCTTCTCGACTTCATAGGGAAACAGCGCCCACACTGTCGGTCTTGCACGATAGCGGCCGACACTGCCGCTCCTCACCACCGGCTTGAGCACGGCCTGCTCGAGTTCCACGCGCTCCCCCAGCTGAACCGATTCGAGACTGACCACACCATCGGCAACCACAGCCGTGGTCGAGTCGAAAAGGAAGACCCTGTCGGCGCCGGTGATGACCCCCTGGGCGATGCGACTGGCGATGTCGCCGAGCGGCACGCTGTTCCGCGTCATCTTCTGCAGAAGACGCTGAGCGGCATCGCCAAGGAACGTCCAGGGTTTCGAAGACAAGGAGTCACCCGGAACGCTGACGATGGTGGCGGCCCCGTCGAGCCTCCAACCGTCGATCGTCCGCACCTTCGCAACGTCGGCCGCGCTCGTCGGACGCTTCGACAAGAGCATCACAGCCGTGTACGTCGAAGCCCCCGCAAACACTTGGGCATCGCCGAAGTGAACAGCATGCTCGAGGTGGCGACCCGCAGCTAGCAGTTCCCTGAGAGGCTCGGCAAACTGGGCAGTGAAGACCTTGTTGGGCAGGATGTATCCGAGCAGGCCGGCTTGGCTGAGCAGCGAGAGTCCACGCTCCACGAACACCACGTAGATATCGTAGTTGCCCTTGCTCGCCGAGACGTAGCGCCGCTTGTAGAACTCCACTTCTCGCGGCGCGAACTCC
>JBBQFA010000092.1:0-8575 GCA_038321515.1 Thermoleophilia bacterium
TGGCCGCTGCTCGACGCACACAGCGCCGACTTTCGCGCGGGCATGCGTAGCCGCGGCCGCGACGATCTCGCGCTGGGCGAGTGCGCGAGCTGCGGCGGCCAGATGCGCGTCCTGCGCGGCACGACCGGCAAGCGGTTCGCCGCCTGCGCCGGCGAGGTGGGAGGTGAGCCCGCGCCGCCGGCCGCTGAGGGTGAGCGGCCTCGGCGCGGCTGCGGCCAGACCTTCCCCCTGCCGCCACGCGGGACGATCGTCCCGACTGGCCAGGCCTGCGGGGAGTGCGGCTGGCCGCAGATCAAGGTGGTCGGCGCCGGCGGCCGGGGCCGACCCTGGGTGCTCTGCATCGACATCGACTGCCCGAGCAAAGAGAAGTACCGTGCTCGGGCCGGATCCAGAAAGACGGACTGAGCGCGGGCAGGCCCGCGGTGATCGCCGCGGGCAGCTCCCACGCCGGCTGGCAAAGGAGAGCGTCATGAGCGAGCGTGCAGGGGTCCTCATCAGCCTTGAGGGCTGCGACGGCTGCGGCAAGAGCACGCAGGCGGCGCTGCTGTGCGCGCGGCTGGTCGCCTGCGGGCTGCCGGTCGGGCCCTCGGTGGCACCCGGGTCTGTCATCCGCGAGCCCGGTGCCACGGCGGCCGGCGAGGCCATCCGCGAGATCCTGCTGGACGGCCGCTCGCGCCTCTCGCCGTGGACCGAGGCGCTACTCTACGCGGCGGCGCGGGCGGAGCTCGTCGACACGGTCCTCGTGCCCGAGCTGGCCGCCGGCCGCGTGCTCGTCCTCGACCGGTACCTGGACTCGTCGCTGGCGTACCAGGGCTTCGCGCGCGGGCTCGGCGTGGACGAAGTGCTCGCCGTCAACGCGCCCGGCCTGCGCGGCGTGCTCCCCGACCTCACGCTGGTGATCGACGTCGACCCGGTCGTCGGGTTGGCGCGCGCCGGCGGCGCTCCCGACCGCATCGAGGCCGAGGGGCTCGCGTTCCAGCAGCGCGTCGCCGCCGGCTTTGCCGCCCTGGCGCGACGGACTCCGGAGCGCGTGCGTCTGGTCGACGGCGGCCGCGACGTCGGCCTGGTCGCCGCCGCCGTCGAGGCGGCGGCATTTGAGGCGATCGCCGCCGCCGGCCTGCGGCTCGGGGCTTGAGGAGCCGGTGATGTTCCACGGCATCCCCGGTCAGGAACGGGCGAAGGAGTTCTTCGCGAGGGCGCTTCGCGACCGCACCGTCAGCCATGCCTACCTCCTTGCAGGCCCGGCGGGCCTCGCCAAGATCGAGTTCGCGACCGAGCTCGGCATCGCGCTGGTGTCGCCGTGCGGCGGCTGCGGCGTCTGCGCCGAGTGCGAGCGCGCCCGCCGCGGCGTGCACCCCGACCTCCACGTGCTGGAGCGTGAGGGCGACCTCATTCGCAGCGAGCAGATCAAGCCCGTGATCGCCGACCTCAGTCTGAAGCCCTTTGCGGCGTCACACCGTGTCTGGGTGATCCCGGAGATCGAGCACTTGCACCCGGTGGCCGCCAACAAGCTCCTGAAGAGCATCGAGGAGCCGCCGTCCTACGTCGTGTTCCTCCTCGTCACCGACCGGCTCGAGCGCGTTCTGCCCACCATCGTCTCGCGCTGCCAGGTCGTCGAGTTCCGGCCGCTCAGCGACGCGCAGGTGAGCGCTCACCTGCGCGCGCGCCACGACCTCGACGAGGTCGCCGCCGAGGCGCTGGCGCGGCTCTCCCTGGGCTCCGTGGAGCGCGCTGCGCGGCTTGCCGCCGACGCGGAGGGCCCGCGGCGGCGCGAGGAGTACCTGCGCCACGTGGCGCTGCTGGTGGCGGGCGCCCGCCCGGGCGCCGGCCCCGACCCGGGGCCGGCGTTCATCGGCGTCCTCGACCGCTACCAGGCGGAGCTCGCGGCGGGGGTCAAGGACGACGTGACGCGCCGGGTCGCCGCGCTCGAACAGCAGTTCCAGGACCCGCGTGACCGTAAGTGGCATGTCGAAAGGGCGGAGGCGCGCGCCAAACGTGAGGAGACGCGCCTGCGGCGCCTCGCCGCGCAGGATGCACTCGACCTTCTCACGGCGTGGGTGCGTGACCTCTGGGTGGTCGCCTGCGGGGCATCCGATGTACTCTGGGATTGCGACCGCCGCGACGAACTGGTTGCGGCGGCGGCGGCGACGCCGGAGCACTACGCACGGCTGCTCGGCGTCGCCGCGCGAACGCGCAAGGATCTCTATCTCAACATCGACCAGAAGCTCGCGCTGCAGGCAATGTTCGCGCGCTTCGAGGAGGTCTCAGACAGTGCCTAGGATCGCGAGCGTCGTGTTTCGCGGCGGCGGCAGGGTCTACCAGTTCACTGCCGGCGGCCTCGAGCTGGCCGCCGGCGACGACGTCGTGGTCGACACGGCGCGCGGCACCGACTTTGGCCGGCTGGTGAGAGTCTCGGACGAGGTGGCCGCGGACGCTGCGCCGCGCGGCCTCAAGCGAGTGCTGCGCAAGGCGACCGCCGCCGACCTCGAGACGATCGCCTCCCATCGGGAGGCCGAGTGCGAGGCCAAGCGCGAGTGCCGTCGCCTGGCTGCCGATCTGAAGCTCGACATGAAGGTCGTCGAGGTCCGGCAGGCGTTCGACGGCCCCAAGCTGACGGTCACCTTTTTCGCCGAGGAGCGCGTCGACGTACGGGAGCTCGGCGGCAAGCTCGGTGAGCGTCTCGGTCGCCGCGCCGAGCTCAAGCAGGTGAGCGCCCGCGAGGAGTCGCGCATCGTCGGCGGCTTCGGCCCCTGCGGTCGCAGTCTCTGTTGCGCCACGTTCGCCGGTGACCAGGAGCCGGTGTCGATCCGCATGGCGAAGGACCAGAACCTGCCGCTCAACCCGACGAAGATCTCCGGCTGCTGCGGGCGCCTGATGTGCTGTCTCAAGTACGAGCATCAGGTGTACGTCTCGTTCCGGAACCGAGCCCCCAAGCGCGGCGCGATCGTGCACACGCCCGCCGGTGAAGGCAGGGTCACCGACCTGATGGCGCCGGTCGACAGCGTCACCGTCGACCTCGGCGAAGGGCGCTCGGAAACGTTCAAGCTCGATGAGCTCGGGTCGGCGACGAAAGAGGGGGATTGATCATGGCTGGTACACACGTCGTGCTGAACGTGCCGTCCGTGTCGTGCAACCACTGCAAGATGGCCATAGAGCGCGCCGTCGGGGCGCTGGACGGCGTCAACGAGGTGCTGGTCGATGTCGCCGACAAGACGGTGGCGATCGACTTCGAGACCGCGTCCGTCACGCTGGAGAGCATCGAGGCGGCGGTCGCCGGCGAAGGGTACGAGGTGGCCGGAAGGCACGTCCTCGGAGCCTGACGCGGGGTCGTTTGGCAAGAGCAAGGCGGGCTGGTACCATATCGCCTCGCACGAGCGCTGGGCCGTTAGCTTAGTTGGTAGAGCAGGGGACTCTTAATCCCAAGGTCGAAGGTTCGAATCCTTCACGGCCCACCACCATCTCGCCGCTCACCGGACCACGGTTTTCAGTTGCCCGCCCCATCCCTGCTCTGCTATCGTACTTTGGATGTGGGTACCCGCGTGTGACGCCTACCTGACGGGAGGTCGAAGAGGGTGAGCTCGCGCCTCAGGCCTGCAGTCGGCCGCCTTCTGAACGACGCCAGATTCTCGCTCGCTCCCAGTGGCGCGGAGGACGTGCTTCGTCAGTTCATCATCATGGTCGCCTGCTACGCGGCCTATGACGTGTCGCGCGCGCTGGCCCAGGGCCGCGAAGCGATCGCCCTCGCCAACGGCGTCTTCTTCATGAACTTCGAGAAGGCGCTGGGGATCTGGTGGGAGCCGTGGATCCAGGGTCGCGTCAGCTCGGTCGAGCCGCTGATGGCCTTTCTCGTGTGGGCGTACTCCAATCTGCACCTTCCCCTCATCATCGGCACCATGGTGTGGGTGTTCACACAGCGGCGCAGCCAGTGGAACCTGTACCGCAACTGGTTCCTCGCCATGAACTTCATCGCCGTGATCGTCTTCGCTTTGCTGCCCACAGCGCCGCCGCGGATGATCTTCACGTCCGGAGTCGCCGACATCAACTTCCTGCATGGGGTGCGCGAGCACATCCTCGAGAACGGGGTCCTTGCCAACCCGTTCGCCGCCATGCCGAGCCTGCACTTCGCCTACGCTCTGTTCATCGGCATCATCCTCTTCGCTCTCGGCCGTCAGCGCTGGCTGCGCTACGGCGGGTTCTCGTACGCGGTCCTCGTCCTGGTCGCGATCGTCGCCACCGGCAACCACTTCATCATCGACGCTTTCGCCGGGGGGCTGGTCGTCCTGGCCGCCTGGGTCCTTGCCGTGAACGTGCAGCCGAGCGCCGTCGCCCAGCCGTCGGCGGTCACCGTGCGCGAGCGCGACGGCTGACGTGACGAGCCTCAAGACCCGGTACACCGACGGCGCTCGCCGAGGGTTCTTTCGCGTGGGCGTCGTCTTGGCACGGCGTGGCTTCACCGCCGACACGATGACCATCCTCGGTCTGCTGCTTCAGGTGGCAGGTCTGCCGTTGATCCTGACCGGGCATTTCGGGTGGGCAGTGCTCGTGGGGTCGTTGGCGGCGATCTGCGACGCGCTTGACGGCGCCGTCGCCCGCGCCGGCACCGGGCCGACGAAGGCAGGCGCCTTTCTCGACTCGACGACGGACCGGATCTCCGAGCTCATGATCGCGTCGGCGCTGGTCGTCTACTTCGTGCGCGAAGAGCTGCTCTGGGCCCCCGCGATCGCGGTGCTCGTGTTCATGGGCGCCTCGCAGATGGTCTCGTACGCGCGCGCCCGCGCCGAGTCACTCGGCGTCGACTGCAAGGTCGGCCTCATGTCTCGCCCAGAGCGTCTCATCCTGCTTGGCCTGGGCTTCTTGTTCTCCGGCTGGCACGTCGGGGACACGAGCCTGCTGGTGTGGTTCGTGTACCTGCTCGCGGTGCTCACGTCGCTCACCGTGGTCCATCGCATGGTGCACGTGTTGCGCAAGCTGCGCCTCGCCGAGCAGGAGCCGCCGGCCGGCCCCTGAGACGTCCCTGCCGCCGGCCCGTGGTATACTCCCGAGCGTTATCGTGAGCCCCCGGGTGCGTGGTACGCTCTGCGAGCGGCTCTGATCGAGGCGGCCGCGCGAGCGGCCGCAGCCAGTGGAGGTAACCGATCTTGGGCAATCCAGTACGCGTCGCGATCATCGGCGTCGGCAACTGCGCTTCGTCGTTCGTCCAGGGCGTGGAGTTCTACAAGAACGCCAAGAAGTCAGACTTCGTCCCCGGTCTCATGCACCCAGTCCTCGGCGG
The DNA here is from genome assembly GCA_038321515.1 of Thermoleophilia bacterium. Lineage (GTDB taxonomy): Bacteria > Actinomycetota > Thermoleophilia > UBA2241 > UBA2241 > CAIXSE01. Next base: position 5,273 of record JBBQFA010000092.1, read on the forward strand.
CTATCATATCCGAGACATCGAGTTCGTGGCCGCCATCGACATCGACAAGAACAAGGTGGGCAAGGACCTGAGCGAGGCGGTCTTCACCAAGCCCAATAACACCGTGAAGTTCGCCGAGGTGCCCAAGAAGGACGTCACGGTCGCGCGAGGCATGACCCACGACGGCCTCGGCAAGTACCTGTCGCAGATCATCGAGAAGGCTCCTGGCGCCACCGCCGACATCGTTGGCATCCTCAAAGAGACGCAGGCCGACGTAGTCGTCAACTACCTGCCCGTCGGCAGCGAAGAGGCCACGAAGTGGTATGCCGAACAGATCCTCACGGCCGGCTGCGCGATGGTCAACTGCATCCCCGTGTTCCTCGCCCGCGAGCCGTACTGGCAGAAGCGTTTCGTCGAGGCGGGCGTGCCGGTCATCGGCGACGACATCAAGAGCCAGGTCGGCGCCACGATCGTGCACCGCGTGCTCACGCGCCTCATGCGCGAGCGCGGCGTCAAGCTCGAGCGCACCAGCCAGCTCAACGTGGGCGGCAACACCGACTTTCTCAACATGCTCGAGCGCGAGCGCCTCGAGAGCAAGAAGATCAGCAAGACCAACGCCGTCACCAGCCAGCTCGACTACGACATGGGCGCCAAGAACGTCCACATCGGCCCGAGCGACTACGTGGAGTGGCTCGACGACCGCAAGTGGGCGTACATCCGCATGGAGGGCCGCACCTTCGGCGACGTGCCGCTCAACATCGAGCTCAAGCTCGAGGTCGTCGATTCGCCGAACAGCGCCGGCATCGTCATCGACGCGGTGCGCTGCGCCAAGATCGGCCTCGACCGCGGGCTCGCCGGCTCGCTCGAGGGCCCGAGCAGCTACTTCATGAAGTCGCCGCCGGTGCAGCACCCCGACGACCAGTGCCGCCGGATGACCGACGAGTTCATCGCCGGCGAGGGCGCCGGCGCCGGCGCTGTCTGCCAGGGCTGAAACTGGGCAGTTGTCGCACGCGCAGGGATCTCCGGACGGGCCGGGGCCGCAGGGCCTCGGCCCGTCTTCGTCGTCCGGCCGCCGGCGGCCCCGCATCGGGCGGGCGGTAGCCCGCGGGCGTGTGGAGTAGCATGGTCGCCATGGGACTGACGCTCGGCATCTTCACGCCGTTCCTCTGGACGACACCATCGGCGGTCAACAGCCAGGTCCTCGCGCTCGCGGAGCGGCTCACGGCGCGCGGTCACCGGGTCACGGTGATCGCGCCGAGCGCCGACCGCACGGCGGTCGAGGAGGCGCAGCGCCGGGTCCAGGCCGTGCTCACCGGCGAGCGGGAGACCGTGTTTCTGCCCGCCGAGCCGTACCCGCGCTTCTTTTTCGCCGGCGCCACGTATGCCGTGCGGGAGAGCCGGTCGATCAAGCTCATCGCGGCGCCGGCCGACCTGATCGCCAACATCGACGTGCTTCTCGGCGCCGATGACTTCGACCTCTTGCACCTCAACGAGCCCTTCGTCCCCGGTCTCGGCTGGTCGGCTCTGCGGCACGCCGGCTGCCCCCTGGTCGCGACTTTTCACGCCAACCCCGAACGTATGCGGCCGTTCTGGTCGACGCGGCCGCGGCTGCAGCGCCTCTTCGATTCGCTCGACGCGGCGATCGCCTCGTCGGTGGCGGTGCGCGACGTCGCCGCCGCCACCTTCCCCGGCGCGTATCGAGTCATTCCCCCCGGTGTGGACCTGGAGCGGTTCCGGCCGGCCGACGCCAAAGAGCCCGGCGTGACGCGCATCGTGTTCGCCGGCGGGCTGGAGCGGCGCAAGGGTCTCGGCGTGCTGCTCCGTGCCCTGCGCCTCGTCGAGGCCCGGGACGGCGTCGTCGTGGACGTGTGCGGAGGAGCCGCGCAGGAGCGGCGCTACGCGCGGCTGGTGCCGCCCGCCTGGCAGGGCCGGGTGCGCTTTCATGGGCGGCTGCCCCAGGACGAGGTGCCGGCGCTGCTGCGGCGGGCCGACGTCTTCTGCGCGCCGTCGTTCGGCCCTGAGACAGCCGGCGTCTCGCTGCTTGAGGCGATGGCTTCGGGGGCCGTGGTCGTCGCCTCTCAGATCCGTGGCTATGACGAAGTCGTCCTGGACGGCGCCAACGGCCTGCTCGTCCCGCCGCGAGACGTGCGCGGGCTCGCCGCCGCGGTGACGCGGCTCCTCGACGACGGGCCGCTGCGGCAGCGTCTGTCGGGCCAGGCGTTGCGCACCGCGCGACGCTACGACTGGGAGAGGGTCACGACGGAGGTCGAGGATGTCTACGCCGAGGTCGCCCGGCGCCGCCGCCACCCGCTGCCGCGTCGCCGGCGTCAGCAGCGCGAGCTCTTCGCCGACTTTCACGTCCACTCCCACCACAGCAAGGACTGTGTGATGCCGGTGGCCGATATCCTCGAGCGCGCCCGAGAGGTCGGGCTCGACGTCGTCGCGATCACCGACCACGACACCGCCGCCGGCGGCCTGGAGGCGCGCGAACTTGCCGGCCGCTACGGCGTCCGGGTGATCGTCGGCGAGGAGGTCAAGTCGAGTGAGGGCGAGGTCATCGGGCTCTTTCTCGAGCGCACCATCCCCGGCGGGATGACCTTCGCCGCCACGATCGCCGCGATCCGCGAGCAGGGCGGCATGGTTTACGTGCCGCATCCCTTCGACCGGCTGCACGCCATCCCAAGTCCCGCGATCCTGCGTGCCAACGTCGCCGACATCGACGTGGTCGAGGTCTTCAACTCCCGGCTAGCCTTTCCGGGATTCAACGAGCTGGCGGAGCGGTTCTCGCAGAGGTACAGGATCCCCGGGGCCGGCGGCAGCGACTCGCACGTGTTGCCCGGGATCGGCACCACATTGTGCGGCATCGAGGACTTCGAGGGCCCCGACGACTTCGTTCAGGCCCTGGCCGAGTGCCGCATCGTGCGCCGGCCCCGCAGCCTCATCTATCTGCAATCGCTCAAGCTCATCCAGACGACGATAGGGGGCTCCGCGAGAGAGGCAGGGCAGGATGATCCTCCTGCATAGCGCAGGGATGATCCCGGCCCCCGGCCATTTGCCGGAGCCCCGCGAGGAGTTCGCGGCGAGGGCGCGAACTACCTAGCCAGCACCCCCGTAACGAGGTAGTCGCGTGGCGCAACCCAACGAGATCTACGACAAGTACCTGACCCGGGCCATCAGCGAGATCAACGAGCTGACCGGGGAGATCCTCAGGTGCTCGCGGTGCAGCCATGCGCGCACGATGCCGGTGATCGGCTCGGGGCATCCAATGGCCGACATCTTCCTGCTCAAGTACCAGGCGCGGCCGTCGGAGCTGCACGAAGGCGT
>JBBQFA010000093.1:0-8537 GCA_038321515.1 Thermoleophilia bacterium
CGAAACGCTGGTAGGGTATTCTATCCCGTACTCCGAACTCCGCTCGCGCGCCCGACCACTTCTCTGCCACGAGTGAAGCCTGACCGGCCGAAAGGAGGGCCCCGTCATGTCGGTGCCTCGACTGGTGGTGTGCGGGCTCGAGCCCGGCCCCGCCTTGGCCCTCGCCTCCGGGGCGCTCCTCGCCGCCTTCGCCGACCACTGCGATGCGCGTCCTGTGACGCTGGGCGTTGACGTGCCGCTCTGGCGGCTCCTCTTCGGAGCCGCCGCCAGAGCGCCCCGGATCCTCGACCCGGCGCTGCTCGACGATGCGGCCGGCGGGGAGCTGCTCGACTCGTGGGCGGCCGGCTGTGACCTGCTCGCGCTCGTCGCCGTCGAGCCGGCGCTCGACCGTTGGCAGGGCGTCAAGGGGTCACGCGCCGTCGACGTAGCCGTCGCACTCGACGCTCCACTCGTGCTCGTCGTGGACGCGCGCGAGCGCGGGGTCACAGCTGCGGCGGCGGTGTGCGGCACGAAGGCGCTGGCGCGCAATGTCGAATTCGGCGGAGTCATCGTCGTCGGCGGCGACGAGCGCGGCCTCGCCGCCGAGCTGCGCGGCGTCCTGGAGCAGACCGCCGGACTGCCTGTACTCGGCTGGATCCCGCCGCAGCTCAGCGAGCAGTTCGTGCGCCAGTACGGCGGCGGACAGGGTCCGCTGCGCCAGATCGGCGCGCAGCCGGTCAAGGGTGGCGTGGACGCGCTGTGTCGCGAGGCCGCCACCTATGTGCGCCGCGACGAACTCGAGGCGGTGGCGGCGCGCCGCGGCTTTGTGCCTTCGCGGCCGCGCAAGCTGCTCGCTCCTCTGCCCGCGGCCACGGGTCTCAGCCTCGCCGTGGCGTGGGACTCTCCGCTCGAGCCGTTCGCGCTCGAGACCATGGATCTGCTGCAGGCAGCGGGTCTCAGCTTCGTTCCCCTGCACATCGGCCGTGACCGGGAGATCCCTCCGGGAGTCAGCGGGCTGCTGCTCGCCGGCCTGCTCGAGGAGGACGGTCTGGCGGCGTTCGCCGCCAACACCGACCTCAAGGTGGCGCTCGCCGCCGCGATCGCCGGCGGCCTCCCGACCTTGGCGCTGGGCGGCGGCGCTCTGCTGCTTCTGCGTCGCCTGGCCGACAGCCATGGGCGTGCGCACGAGCTCACCGGCGTCTTTCCCGCCGAGGCCGAGCTCCTCGAGTGGTACGAGCGTCCCCGCTATGTGCGCGCCCGGGCGGCGCGCGAGAACCCCTACGACGAGGGCGAGGCCGTCCTGTACGAGCTGTTCGATCTCGAGTTCCTCACGATGCAGCAGGAGTCGTTCGCCTACCGCGTCGACGGTGACGGCGACGCGGACCAGGTCGAGGGCTTCGTCTATGAGCGTTGCCTGGCCTCCACTCTGGTGCCGTCACTGCCGGCGCGACCCCTGCTGGCGTCGAACTTCATCGCCGCGATGCGGCTCGCGTCTCCGAGCGAGTGAGCTCTCCGGTCGTCGCACTCGACCGTCCGCGCGGGCTGCTGCCGCCGCCGCGCGGCTCGGCCTGGTGGCTGGCCGTCACCCCCGCGGCGGCCCTCGCCGCCGCCGGTCTGCTCATGTGGCTCCTCGGCGTGCCCGGCGGTGACGATCCCGCTCACCAATACAGGATCACGCTTCTGCGCGAGGGCCAGTCGGTGATCTGGGACAACTTCTGGTACGGCGGCAGCTACGGCGCCATCACCTACGGCGTCGTGTACTACTGGCTGGCGCAGTGGGTGCCGGGGCCCGTGATCGTGGCTCTGGCTGGAGGGTCGCTCCCGCTGCTCTTTCACCTCCACCTTCGCGACGTCTGGGCGGTGGCCAGCCGCGCTTCGGCGTGGACGCTCGCCGGCATCCTCGTCGTGTATCTGGCCTGGGGCCAGTCGCCGTTCCTGCTCGCGCTCTGCCTCACGATGGCCGGGATCGCGCTGTTGGCGAGGGGGCACCCGCTGCTGGCGGCGATCCCCTGGGCGATCGCGGCGTTCACCAACCCGCTCGCACTGGTCGCCGGCGGAGTCTTCGTCCTCGGCGACCTCATCGCCCATCGCGACGCGCGTCACGGGATCGCCCTGCTCGCGCTCGCGATGCTGCCGGTCGTCGTGGCTCGGGTGGCGCTCGCCGCGGTCTTCTCGGCGCCGTCTTGGGAGTTCCACGTGCCGGTGGAGCTCGCCGGGCTGCTCCTCTTCGCGGTTCTGGGCATCCTTCTCGCGCGCGGCTCGTCCGTCGTGTCCCGGCGGCCCCTGCAGTGGGTCTTCATCGCCTTCGTCCTCGTGATCCTGCCGGCCTACCTGGTCCCCGGCATGCCGCTGGGCAGCAACGCCGGCCGCTTCTTCTACGTGTTCGGGGCGCCCCTCCTCGTCGCCGTCGCCTGGCCGTCCCGGCTGCCGCGGTGGGCGCCGGCGTTGGCCGTCGCCGTCGTTCTCGCCTTCCAGATCGCCTTCCCGCTCTGGCTGCTCGCGCGCGTGCAGCATTTTCCCGCCACGCGCGCCGCCTTCTTCGCCTCTGCGCTCGCCGTGGCGGAGCGACTGTACGACCCCGGCTACCGGTATCACGTGGTGACGCCGGAGCGGCACTGGGAGGCCTACTACTTCCCGGCCGCCGGCTATGCGATCACGCGCGGCTGGTACCGTCAGGCCGATGCGCTGCACAACAGCGAGCTGTACGACGCGTCGCTCACCGGGACGGCCTATGCGGGGTGGCTTCGCCAGATGGGCGTACGATACGTGTTTCTTCCGCACGCACCCCTCGTATCGACGGCGCGTCGCGAGTCCGGCATCCTGCAGCGCTCGCGGGACTTCACCGTCGTCTATCGCGACGCCTCGTGGACGGTGTACCGCGTCGTCCGCAGCGAGCCTTTGGTGGCGCCGCTCTCGCCGTTGGCCGGCGCGGGCGTGTTCACGCTCGACCACACGACGATGCGCTTCGGCGTGACGCGGCCGGGCATCTACCGCGTCAAGCTCACGTGGTCGCCGTACTGGCTGCTTTCGCGCCGGCCGGACGCGCGCCGGCTCCGCGGCCGCGACGGGCTCCGCGACCGCAGCTGGGAGGCCGACGCGGCGCCGGCGGCGCCCGCCGTGCTCAGAAAGACGGCCGACGGGTTCATGGTCTTCGACGCTCCGTCCGCCGGCTTGTACACGCTGCGCTTTGACGCCGCCCGAGCCGCCAAGGCGGAGCTGCTCGAATGACGCTCTCCGCCGTCGAGGCGCGACTGCGGTCGCGCCGAGGCCTGCTGGCCCTGTGGGTGACGGCGACCTTCGCCGTCGCCGCCACGACCCTGCTCATGCAGTGGGGCGGCGTCCCCGGCTGGGACGACGCCGCCCACGCCTACAAGGTCCTGCTGCTCCGCAGCGGGCATTCCGTCTTCTGGGACACCTACTGGTACGGGGGCGGCTACGGTGCGGTCACCTACGGGTTCGTCTTCTACTGGCTGGCGCAGTACATCTCCGGTTCGGTCATCACCGTCGTCGCCGCGGGCACGCTGCCACTATCGTTCTACCTGTACCAACGCGGTGCTTGGCGCACCGACGACGTGTGGCCGGCATGGGCGCTCGTCCTGGTCGTCGCGCTGTATCAGGCACACGGCCAGGACCCCTTTCTTCTCGCCCTGGCGCTGACGATAGGAGGTCTCGCGCTGCTCGCCCGTGGGCACCCGCTCTGGGCCGCCTTGCCGGTGGCGGTCGGCGTGTTCGCCAATCCCATGGGCTTCGTGGTGGCGCTGCCGTTCATGCTGGCCGATGTCATCGCACGACCCGAGACGCGGCGGCGGTACGTACTGCTCGCCGCCGCGATGGCGCCGGCCATCGCCGCGCGGCTCGTCCTCGGGTGGGCGTTCACCGAGCCCGGGTCCTACCTCAACGAGACGGCGCAGCTCATGGTCTTTCTCGGCTTCGCCCTTGCCGGGGTCGCCCTCGCCGGCATCAACGCCGTGCACCCTCGCCGACCGTTCGTCATCCTCTTTCTGGTCTACGCGGTCCTGTGCGTCGTCTCGTTTCTCACTCCCGGCAGCCCGCTCGGCAACAACATCGGGCGCTTCTTCATGGTGTTCGGGCTGCCGCTGCTCGTCTTGCTGCGGCATACGCGGCTGCGGCGGCCCTTCCACTACGGCGAGCTCGCCGTGATCCCCATCCTGCTGTTCGCCTTGTTGCAGTTCGCCACCGCCACCAGTCACTTTGCCAACCGCAGTGAGCGTCCGCAGACGACGCGCGCGTACTTCGCGCCGGCGCTGGCCGCCGCCCAGCGGCTCTACGACCCCGACTATCGCATCCACGTGGTCGCCCTGCGCCGGCACTGGGAGGCCCTCTACTTTCCTGAGGTCGGGTACCCGATCACCCGCGGCTGGTACCGGCAGGCCGACGCTATCCACAACAGCGTCTTCTACACGTCGTACAACGCCGTCGAGTACGTGGACTGGCTCCGCTCCATGGGTGTCCAGTACGTCTTTCTGCCCGTCGAGGGGCCGCTCGACCCCTGGAGCAAGCGTGAAGCTCGACTGCTCGCGACGTCGCCGGCATTCGCCTTCGTCGAGCAGACGGGCGCCTGGCGGATCTACCGGCTGATCGACGCGCGGCCCCTGCTCGTCCCGCAGCCCGACATCTCTGGAGCCGGTGTCGGGTCCATCCAGGAGGTGGGGCATGGGCGCATCGACTTCACGGTCACCGCGGCCGGTACGTACTGGCTCAAGTTCACGTCGTCCCCGTACTGGGTGCTCGAGGGCGGGCCGGGCCAGGTCCGCCCTCGACCCGACCGCTTCATGGATCTCGAACTGGAGCGCGCAGGGGCGTACACGCTGCGCTTCGACGTGACCGTCGCCAAGGCGCTCGAGACGGCCGGCGCCAAGATCGGGCTGTAGCGCCGGAGAACCCGGGCGCCCGCAGGCCGCCGTGTCCGGCGGGGTGCTCACGCCGCGCCTCGGGTACAATCCGAGCATGTCGCGTCCACGCCTCTCGCCCGAGGTCTTCGACCTTCCCGTCGAGCGCCTTCGGGAGGGCTACTATACCGACGCCTACTTCAACGGTGCGAGGGGCGTGCTCGAAACGCAAGACGTGCATCCCCGCGTCACGATGCAGGTCTTTCAGAAGACGGAGGGCGCCTGGCTCGGAGGCATTGACGAGGCGCTTGCGATGGTGCGGCTTTGCGCCGGCCGGTACGACGGCGACGGGCAGGAGCGCTCGTGGCGGCCCGGCTGGGACGAGCTCGTCGTGAGGGCGCTCTACGACGGTGACGAGATCGGCGCCGGGGAGACAGTCCTCACCGTCGAGGGCGACTACAGCCTGTTCGCGCATCTCGAGACCGTCTATCTCGGCGTCCTGTCGCGGCGCACACTGATCGGTACGAACGTGCGCCGTGCCGTCGCGGCGGCGCAAGGCAAGCCGGTCCTCTTCTTCCCGGCGCGCTTTGACCACTACCGGGTGCAGGCCGGTGACGGCTACGCGGCGCACCTCGCCGGGGCCGGCGGCGTCAGCACCGACGCGCAGGCGTCGTGGTGGGGCGGCAAGGGCATCGGCACGGTGCCGCACGCGCTCATCGCCGCCTGCGGCGGCGACACCGTGGAGGCCACGCGGCGCTTTGCCGACCTCTATCACCCGGCCGTGAACATCACGGCGCTCGTCGACTTCGACAACGACAGTGTGGCGGCGAGCCTGGCCTGCGCACGAGCCTTGGGTGACCGCCTGTGGGGCGTGCGCCTCGACACCAGCGAGACGATGGTCGACCGCTCGCTCTGGGAGGATATGGGCGCGTTTCGCCCCACGGGGGTCGCGCCGGAGCTCGTACAGAGGGTCCGGCGCGCGCTCGACGGCGAAGGATTCCAGAAGGTGCGCATCGTGGCCAGCGGCGGCTTCGACGCCGAGCGGATCCGGCGCTTCGAGGCGGCGGGCGTACCGGTTGACGTCTACGGGGTGGGGAGCAGCCTGCTCCGCGGGAACACCGACTTCACCGCCGACGTCGTCCTTCTTGAGGGTCGTCCGTGCGCGAAGGCCGGCCGCACCGCGCGGCCCAATCCGCGGCTCGATCGAGTGGTCTAGCAAGGGCGAGGCCGGAGCGGCTTCGCCCGCCGGCCTGCTCCCCGGGCTCGTCCTACTGCCCGGCCTCCGGCGTCGACGACGGCTTGTTGTCGAGCAGGTCGACGAAGCTCTGCGACCGCCGCCCGATCGTGGAGCTCGGGTCGATGCGGGCCGCGGACTGCCACGCGGCTTTCGCGTCGGCGACTCGGCCCCCAGAGAAGTCGACGATCGCCAGGGAGTAGTACGCCTCCTGCTGATCCGGAGTGTCGGCGATCACGGCTCTGAGCGTCTCTTCCGCCCGCTTGGACTCGCCTTGGGCGTGCCACACCATGGCGAGCCGGACTGTGGCGGTGGTGTTGGCCGGGTCTTCACGCAGGACGCTGTTGAAGGTCTGACCCGCTTGCCGCAGGCGCTGCCCAAGGAAGTAGGCGTCGCCGAGTGCGAGCAAGGCGTCGACGTCGCTCGGGTCGGCGGCGCTGGCTTTCTCAAGCCGAGCGATATCCTGCTGGATCTCTGTGTCCGGAGTGGGCATGGCCGTGGCGGTGCTCTTCGCCGCCACGCTGGGATGCCCGGCCGGGAGCGACGAGCCTGGGGTGGGCTCGCCCGCCGCCGCGCTTGTGACGTCCTCGGCGTCGCCTGATGCCATACCGGCGGCGACCACGACCACGGCGAGGGCAACGGCGGCGCCGACGGCGACAAGGGCAAAGGATCTTCTCACACTGGTCCCTCCTTGGGGGGAGCGCGCTGAAGGGCCTTCGCAGGATAGCACCCGGCTCCCCGTCTGACGACCGGGTTTTGCCCGCAAAAAGGCACTATCCCGACTCGCCCCAGCGACGCCTAACCAAAGCTTAACCCGTGCTTAACACGGTGCCTCCGCAGTTGACCTCAGCGCCGTCGCGGGGATACAGTTCAAAAAGACCGTTTCTGTCCGGTCTCGACCAGGATTTGAAGGACTCATGGGACTGCAACTGACACGTGGAGCCGAGTACGCCGTCAGGGCGATGACGTACCTCGCCGGTTTTCCTGAGGGCCACATCGCCTCGCTGCACGAGATCGGTGAGACTCAGGACATCCCCGAGAGCTTTCTCGCGAAGATCCTGCAGAGTCTCGTGCGCGGCGGTCTGGCCGTTTCGCAGCGTGGCGCGCACGGAGGCTTCGCCCTTGCGCGCCCGGCGTCGGCGATCACCATGCAAGAGGTCATCGAGGCGGTCGACGGGCCCATCACGGTCAATCAGTGCGTCCTCTCACCAGAAGACTGCGCGCGCAGCGCGTCGTGTTCCGTGCACCAGGCCTGGCTGCGCGCGCAAGCGCAGCTCATGGACGTGCTCGGGACGGTCACGCTCGAGTCGCTGGCGCCACTGCCCGCGCCGACCGCCTGACCACGGCCTGGTCTTCAGTCCGGCGCGTACCCGTGCGGGTGTGCCCGCATCCACGTCCACGCGTCGGTGACCGCGTCGCCCAATCGCCGGCTCGGCCGCCATCCCAGGCGCGCCGCCGCCCGCCGGTTGCTCGCCACGAGCACCGGCGGGTCCCCGGCGCGCCGCCCCACCAGCTCCCGCCGCAACGGGAGGCCGCTGACGGCCTCCACGGTGTCCAGGACGCGGCGCACCGAGTCGCCGGTGCCGGTGCCGAGATTGAACGCTCCCTGTACGCGGGGCAACGCCTCGAGCGCTGCGATGTGGGCGTCGGCGAGGTCGGAGACGTGCGCATAGTCGCGCACGCAGGTCCCGTCGGCGGTCGGATAGTCGGAGCCGAACACGCGCACGGGGGTGCCCTCGCGGGCGGCGCGCAGGGCTAGCGGGATGAGGTGCGACTCGGGGTCGTGGTCTTCGCCGCAGGCGCCGTCGGCGCCGCAGGCGTTGAAGTAGCGCAGAGCGATGAAAGCGAGCTCGCCTGAGGACCGCGCCTGCTCCAGCAGCCGCTCCCCGGCGAGCTTGGTCTCGCCGTAGGGATTCGAGGGCGCGAGCAGGTCGGTCTCGTCGATCGGTGTGCGCCCGGGCTCGCCGTAGACCGCCGCCGTCGAGCTGAAGACCAGGCGGCCGACGCCGGCGGCCGACGCCGCCTCGATCACCGCCGCCGTCCCGCCGACGTTGACGTCATGGTACCGCTGCGGCTGCAGGACGGACTCGCCGACCTCGGCGAGCGCGGCCATGTGCACGATCGCCTCGCATCTGTCCTCAACAAGTGCGTCGCGCAGGGCTTCGGCGTCGCGCACGTCGCCGCGCACCAGCCGGGCGCCCTCGGTGACCGCGGCTGCGTGGCCGCGCGACAGGTCGTCGTACACGAGCACGTCGTGGTCGCGCGCCAAGAGTCGCGCGACGATCACGCTGCCGATGTAGCCGGCTCCGCCGGTGACCATGATGCGCATGCCGCGATGGTATCAGTCGATCGCGGCATGGGCGTCGTAGGCTTCAGCGCGACCGGGAAGAAGAGGGGGTGGGGCGCGCAGCGGGCGCCCCACCCCCCGGGTGCCTCACGGCGCCAGAAGGCCCCCGGGGAATTGTTGTTGTCGA
>JBBQFA010000094.1:0-8452 GCA_038321515.1 Thermoleophilia bacterium
GAGCCAGGCCCCCGCCGCCTGCCGCCTCACGCCGAAGAGCTCCGCCAGCTCGGTCACGGACAGCCCGAAGACAGCCTGGACGCGGGCGAGGTCGGAGTCGCCGAGGCGAAGCTCTCGCCGCACGTCTTCCATCCATTCTCGCAGCGGATCCGCATCGCTCGGGACGCTCGCGTAGGCGGCTCCCGCCGGTAGCGGAAGAGGCTCCGCGCCCGGCACGACGGCCCTGACCCGGGCCAGCAACTCCAATGCGATACCCGTGCCCGGACTCCGCGGCCGGGCCCAGGCGGAGAAGGGCGCGTCCGCCGCAAGATCGCGCAGAAGCTCCACGCCGCCGTAGATGCACCGCCCCTTGGACCTCACGCAATACCGGCCGTCTTCGTCCCTCTCTACCAGGTCGGGGCGCGCCTCGTGCACGGCGGAAAGGAGCCTGTCCGCAAGGTCGTCATAGGCGCGCACGTAGCTTCGCGCTGCGTGCGGCTTGCCCTGACGGGCATCGCGCAGAGCCGCCGTGAGCCGCTCCCGCGACCTTGGCGCCACAGCGTCGATGGCCGCGGTCGCCGCCTTCACGTCGACCGCGTCGAGGAGTGAGGTCGTCTTCCTGGTCATGCGACCAGAGTAGCGCAAGGAAAACGCAGGCGCAAGAGAAACGCAAGCCCCCCGCCGGTTGGCGTCACGCCGTGGCCAGCTCGAAGGACTGCACGCAGACTGAAACACTGCGCCGGACCTCCGGGTCCGAGACGCTTCAGTGGGCACCCAACGCCGTCTCGATCATCTTTCCCGAGTGGGAAAGATGGGCTTTTGCAGGAGTCCTTGGGTAGCCGACGCTTGCCCTTGACGTAGACGGATTCCCCATTCTGCGTTGCGCCGACGTTGCCGAAGCCGAACTTCTCCAACATGGCCACAAGCGACGCGTGCTTCTCAAAGACCGTGACGAAGATCTGAGCGTGCCCGAGCTTGCGCCACCGCCATAGCGCAAGGCCGATCGCCCCCTCGCCAAGGCGTTCACCCTGAACTCGGTCGGCGACCTTGAGGGTCCCGATCTTGAGTCTTGGAAGCGCCGGAAGAGCCCCGTCCTCGAACTCGACGGCCTCGTTCTCCTCTTTCAGGTAGACGAACGCCCCGATGCCTTCCTCGTCCCGATGCACGAGGGCGACCTCACCCGCCGCGCTCTTGCCGGCGAACCACTGATCGAACTCCGGGTAGTCCTCTTTCACAGAGTCGAAGAAGCGTTCGCCGAGGCTCACCTCGCTGAACGACATGGACCGAGAACTGCCGGACATCCACCACCTCCCAGTTGCCGGCTCGCGGGATACCGGTGCCTGCGCGGCAGCAGTATACGCGGACACAGTCCGGGAAGAAGCGGTTCGCTGGGTGGACGATCCACGCCGATCGACGTCACTCCAACGGAAGTGACCTTGCGACTTCCGCGCGCCAAGCCTACGAGACGTCCGGAGCCACCCGCAGCACCGCCGAGCCGCGCACGCGGTCTTCCTTGAGGTCGAGCAGCGCTTCGTTGGCCTGCTCGAGCGCGTACTCCTGGACGCGGCTGACGATGGGGATGAGGGCCGCGTCGCGCAGCAGCTCGCGGGCGTCCCGACGCGTTGAATTGGCCACGCTGCGGATCACGCGCTCGCCGTAGATCCACGGGTACTCGATGGGCGGGATGGGTGACGAGTAGATGCCGCCGAGGGCGACGATGCCGCCCTTGTCGAGCCGGCGCAAGGCGGCGATGGCGAGCTCGCCGGCCGGCGCGAAGACGATCGCCGCGTCGAGCAGCTCGCCGGGGTCGTCGCCCGACTCGCCGGCCCACACGGCGCCGAGTTCGCGCGCCATCGCCCGGTGCTCCTCGTCGCGGGCAAAGCCGTACACCTCCCAGCCGCGCCAGATGGCGACCTGCGTGCAAAGGGAGGCGGCCGATCCGAAGCCGTAGATGCCGAGGCGGCGCCGGCGGTCACCGGCGGCCGGTGCGGCCGTGGTCGGCCCAGCTGCGTCCGGGCCATCCGCGGCCGGCGCAGGCATGGCCGCCCAGTCGGGCCAGCGCTCCGGCTCGTTGACGGCGGCCAGGCCGGCGGCCGCAGGCCTCCCGGACGGGCCGGCGGCCGAAGGCAGCCCGGCGCCCTCGGCGCCCACCACGCCGGTCAGGCGCAGGCAGCGATAGCCGATGATGCCGGCGCAGAGCAGCGGCGCCGCGGCCATCGCGCTCATGCCGGCCGGCAGCCGGTAGACGAACCCGGCCGGCGCCACCGTGTACTCGGCAAAGCCGCCGTCCACGTCCCAGCCGGTGAACAGCGCGTGCTCGCAGAGGTTCTCCCGGCCGCTGCTGCAGAAGCGGCAGCTCTCGTCGGTCTGGTGCAGCCACGGTACGCCGACACGGTCACCGACGGCGAGCGGCGGCGCGCCCGGCTCGCCGCCCGGTGCGACCAGCTCCACGCCGGCGCCAAGCGCGACCACCTCGCCGACGATCTGGTGGCCGGGCACGACGGGCGAGCGGTGCGGCGGCAGCTCGCCCTCGAGGATGTGCAGGTCCGTGCGGCAGACGCCGCAGGCCAGCACGCGCAGCAGCACCTGGCCCGGCCCCGGCTCGAGCACGGGCAGCTCCACCAGCTTGAGCGGCGCCTCGGCCGCGGGCGCCGGCGCCGCCAGCTGCATCGCGCGCATCGTAGAGGGGATCGCCTCAGTCATCGTCATCAGCTTACGACAGCACATCCTTGCGCCGGAAGAGCAGGTAGGCGATGAACGTCAGCCCCGCACTCCAAGCGCCGAACGCCGCCAGCCCCTTGAGGATCGGTGTCCAGTAGATCGGGTCGCGGAAGAAGTTGACGTACTCGAGAAAGTAGTTGGGAAACACCCACGGGCGCAGCCAGTCGAAGTAGCTGAAGGCGATCAGCACCTGCAGGACGATGTAGATGACGATGGTCGCGATGAGCGCCGTGAGGCTCGAGTCGGTGATCGTACTGAACAGGAGCGCCAGTGAGACGATGCACGCCATCGCCGCGAGACCGTAGAGGCAGCAGAGAACGATGAGCCCGAGTCCCTGGCCGACGCTCACGGTGGACCCGGACAGCGTGACCAGCGGCTTGAGGTCGAAGAAGAGAGCGCCGAAGACCAGACCGGCGACGAGCATCAGTGCGAAGCCGACGCCGAGGTAGACGATGGCCATCGTCCATTTGGCGAGGATGAAGGAGCCGCGGCGCGTCGGGCGCAGCAGGACGATGCGCAGCGTCCCCAGTTCGGCCTCACCGGCGATCATATAGCCGGCGACCATGGCGGCGGCCAGCGGCAGCAAGAAGGGCAGAAGAGCCGACAGCGCCGCCAGCGGCACGAACATGCCGTTGCTGGTCACGCGCTCAAGGAACAGCGGACCTTCGCCACCGTGCGGGTCGGACTTGGCGAGGTAGAGCGCGAGGGCGATGAGGAACGGGATGAGGACGGCGCCGCCCCAGATGAGATAGCTGCGGCGCTGAAAGAGGAGCTTGGTCCACTCGCGCCGCAGCGGGCCCCAGGCGCGCCCGCGCTCGCCGGCGGCGGCGGTGCTGCCGTGTGGTGCGTTCATCGCCTGCCTCCCGGCAGCAGGCGGGCGAGGCCGGCGCGCCGCTTCGCCGGAGCCGGCCGGTTCGCGTCATCCGTGCCGGTGAGCTCGAGGAAGAAGTCCTCAAGGCCCTGCTCCGGAGCCGGCACCACGGCGCGCACTTCGACGCCGTCGCCGACCAGCCGGCGCACCATCTCGGGCACCGCGTCCTCGTCGGCCTTGACGATCAAGAAGCCCTCGTCCTCGGTCACGCCGGCGGCGCCGAACTGCGACTTGAGTGTCTCTGCGGCGCGGCCCTGATCGCCGGTGAGTACCTTGATCGCATCGTCCTTGGGTCGTAGTGCGCTGACCGGACCCTGCACGACGACGCGCCCTTTGTTGATGATGATGGCGCGCGTGCACACCTGCTCCACCTCGTGCAGCAGGTGCGAACTCAAGAAGACGGTCGTGCCGGCCGCGCCCAGCTCGCGGATGAGCTCGCGCACGTCCTTCATGCCGCGCGGGTCGAGCCCGCTGGTCGGCTCGTCGAGGACGATGAGCTCGGGGCGGTGCAGCAGCGCCTGAGCGATGCCGAGGCGCTGCTTCATCCCGTGGCTGAAGCCGCCGACGCGGTCGTCGGCGCGGTCGCGGAGTGCCACGATGTCGAGCACCTCGTCAATGCGCTCCTCGCTCACCGGGCCGGTCATACTGCCGAGCAGCCGCAGGTTCCGGCGCGCGCTCATCAGCGGATAGAACGTCGGGTCGTCGACGAAGCCGCCCACGTGCCGCAGCGCGGCCTGCAGCGCGCCGGGCACGCGGTGACCGCAGACCTCCGCGTACCCGCTCGTCGGGTGGATCAGGCCCAAGGCGAGCCGGATGACCGTCGTCTTGCCGGCGCCGTTGGGCCCGAGAAACCCGAAGATGTCGCCGCGGCAGACCTCCATGTCGAGGCCGTCCACGGCGCGGATGCGGCCGAACTGCTTGGTGAGCGCGTGGGTCGTGAGGATGGGGACGCGGCCGCCGCAGCTCTGCTGCCCGGGCCGCGTCCCCTCGCGTTCACTCGACGTCTGCGCGTCCGCGACGTCCGGCGTCACGCTGCCGTCACCTTCATCGAACGGCAGTCGCGAAGGCCTCGAGGTCGCTCATCGGCACCACGCCTCCGGCGATCAGCGTCGTGTCGCCTTGCTGCCAGACGATGATGCCGCCGAGCGGCGTACCCACCATCTGCGCCTTGACGCCGGCGATGGTCGTCGTGCCGAGGATCTGCGACGTCTGCTGCAGCTGCTGGAGTTGCTTCTCCAGCTCCGGCGTGGTCGCCGTCTGCGCCAAAGCGATGGCGCCGAAACCGTCGCCGTAGAGCAGGACGCTTGCCTCGCTCATCTTCGGCGCAGGAGACCCCGAGCGTAGAGAATGAGTTCCGTTGAGGACCAATCCATCGAGGTCCATGCCGAGCGGACCGAACGCGGCCTTGCCGGCGGCCGTGACCGGGAAGCCGTTTACGAACACGTAGCCCCAGCGGAACGGGCGCACGTCGTAGTCGCGGGCCCACGACAGGTCGTACGGCACCTGCGCTTTGACCTCAGAGAGGGTGAGCAGGGCATGCTTGGCGAGCTCGGCGCGCGCGGCCTTCTTGGCGTCGCTCGGCTCGCGGCCGCCCGGAGTACCGGCCTCACGCCGAATCCTCTCACCGTCGACCGTCTTCGTCGTCACCTCCGCTCCCTCGGGAGGCGTGAAGGCGAACACGGCGGGATCGATGGGGTCGTAGCTGATGCTGTCGAAGCCGAAGCGCAGGACCGGCGTGGTGCCGCCCTTGGCGTAGACCTCGAGCCGCAGCGGCACCATCGTCTCGCCGTCGATCGCCGCCTGGACGTAGCCCAAGGCGGTGTCGTCGGCGATCGGCGTCATGCGCAGCTGGTAGGTGTCGCGGCCGGCGACGTTGGCCTGCCCGGCCACCTCGACGGTGGCGAAGCGGGCGAACTGCGCCAGGTACAGCGTGATCGCCTCGGGGGTCATGAAGGTCGCGGAAGGCGCCGGAGACGGAGTCTCCGCCGGCGCCGTGCCCGTCACCATCATCTTCTTGACCGCGTTCTTCGCAGAGTCGTACACCCACGCGGTGCGCTCCTGCTTGTTGACGACGACCGTCTGGTCGCCGCCGCTCGCCTGCGACTCGGCGCGCGCGCCGGCGTCGCTCACCCAGATGCGGCCGGAGCCGCTGCTGGTGAGCGGCGACTGCGCCGGGAGCTGCGCCATGCTGCTGGCCGCGCTCAGATCGCCGAACAGCTCGTTCTGCCACGAGATCTCGCCACTGATCGCCGAGACGCTGCCGTCGGCCTGCGCCATCTGTGCGAGCAGGTCCGGAGCGGAGATGCCCGGGAGCGGAGTGGACTGGTCGGCGCCGGCCACCGTGACGCCCGCGACGAGGGCGACGGCCGCGAGCGCCAGGAGCGCTGCGAGGATGAACACTCTGGACCGCATGGGAATCTCCTTCCGGAGGGATGCTGCGGAGCGGTACTACTGATTAGGGTGTACCCCGGGAAGGCCCTGCGCGCAACCTTACGAGGGTATGCCCCGTCGCCGGGCGGCAACGAAGCGCTCTGGTCCCTCCGCCGTCAGCGCCCGGGCCGGGCAGCGGCCACCAGGGCCGCGACCACACCCACGTTCCTCACGGCAGCGTCTGCACGAACTCGGCCCAGCCGGCCGTGAACTCGTCCCAGCTCACGCCGAGGCTCTTGCGCACCACCTCGTCGAGGCCGGCCGCGCTCAGGTCGGAGTCGCTCACCGCAGCGACGAACCGGCGCAGATCGGCGAGGCCCCAGCCGTCGAGGACGTACAGCACCAGAGAGCCGCCCTCGAGGTAGCCCAGTCGCACGGTGTCGATCGGCTTGTCGCGCCACAGGCTGTCGGCGGCGATCGCCGTGTGCAGCGGCAACTCGGGATCGCCCGAGGCGAGGTCGTCGCGCAGCGGCTGATACGAGCGCCCACCCTCGACGGCGGTGGCGAGGCCTTCGGCGAGCAGGCTAGGCGCGTGCTTTGTGTTCGCGAACCAGCCGGTCGTGTAAGCGTGCGTGAGCTCGTGCGCGAGCATCAGGGGGGTCCAGTCTCCCTGGCCGTCGAGCGCCGGACCGAGAACGCCGATGTCCCGGGTCTTCGCCGGAGCCCCGCTGAGTCTCTCCGGGGCGTGCGAGAAGAACGCGATACGTGGCTCCGACGGTCCGCCGTCGAGCGCCCGGCGCAGCTGGCGGCGCGAGGCATAGTAGTAGATGACGACCGGCTCGCGAGCGGTGATGCCGAGTAGCGCGAGCCGTTCGCGAGCCGGGCCGCAGGCGCGGGCGAGGTCGCCGGCCGCCGCCTCCTCGCTCTTGTCGGCGATCACGACGCAGCCGTTGCGCCGCACGGCCACCGGCCGCGCGAACGCCATCACGTTCTGACGGGCGACCGTCTCCGGAGTGGAGTCGCCGCGCACGAGTACGTGGTCACCAAGCACGCCGACGTCCATCACACGCTCGGCGACGACGCGGTCGGCCGGGTCGGCGTGTCCGACCTCGCCGACCGCGCGCACGTCGTAGCGGCCCGGCTCGCCCGCGACCGGCCGGGCCACGAGCCGCAGGCTCGTCCAGGGCAGCCGTGCGAGGTGCCGGTAGAGCGTGTCCACGGCCTTCCGGGCGGCGGAGCCTGAGGCGGGGAGGGCGGCGTCGTAGGCGGCGCGGTCACCGGCGCGCAGCGCCGCCGCCGCACGCCCCAGCGCCGCCCGCGCCTCGTCCGGCCGGGCCGCCCGCACGACCGGCCCGGGCGCCGCGCGCTCCTCGACGAGGATCGGCAAGAAGGCGCCGAGCGCCACCAGCGCGAGGGCGGCGCCCGCCAGGCCAAAGCCGGCGAGCAGCAGCGCGGGACGCAGGGTACGGCGAGGACGATCCATGCCGGCTATTCTACGGTGCCCCGGCGGGGGCGGCGCCGGCCGCCGGTCACGTCCCCGTCAGCACGTACTTCCGCCAGCCGGCGTAGAACTGCCTCCAGCTCACGCCGAGCGCGTCGCCAAGAGCCCCGTCCAGCCCCGCTTCCGTCGGCTCGGCCGCAGCCACCGCCTGCACGAAGGGCCGCAGCTTCTGGGCGCCCCAGCGTGCCAGAACGTAGTCGATCAGTGATCCGCCGATCTCGTAACCCAGCTTGACCGCCTGGCCGTCGTTGCCCGCCCAGAGATCGTCGCTGGCGAACGACTCCGGCAGCGGCCAGAGCTGGTCGCCGGTCGCGACCTCGTCCCGCAGGTACACCGAGGGCGCGCCCTCCGCCGCTTGCGCGATGCCCTCGACCAGCAGAGCCGGAGCGTGGTCATCGCCGGCGAACCAGCGCACGGTGTACGTGTGGGCCAGCTCGTGGGTGAGGACCGACTCCATCGTGTCCCCGGCGTCGCGCAGCCAGGGGCCCATGACACCGACGTCCTTGATGGGCCACGGCTGGGCGGCGACACGCAAGGCCGGGTACGCGAAGAAGATGAGGCGCGCGCTGGACGCCTCGATGCCGAGCGCAGCGCGCACGTCTTCGGCGGAGCCGAACACGGTGATGACCACGGCCGGCCGCGTACTCACGCCGAGGGCCGCGAGCCGCGGTCGCGCCGCCGCGGCGGCGGCCATGACGGTCTCGGCGCGGGCCTTGGCCCGGCGGTCACCGAGCACGAGCAGGCCGGGGCGCTGCAGCACGGCATGGTCGTGCAGCGCCATCAGGTAGCGCCGCCGCAGATCGCCGGGTGTCTTGTCGGCAAGGACGACGGCGCCGTCGGCGACCGC
Source organism: Thermoleophilia bacterium (assembly GCA_038321515.1). GTDB lineage: Bacteria > Actinomycetota > Thermoleophilia > UBA2241 > UBA2241 > CAIXSE01. The sequence continues at coordinate 8,290 of JBBQFA010000094.1, forward strand.
CTTGAGCACCAGGTACCGCACGACGGCGATGCGATCCGGCGGTCCGGCAGGGCCGAGCTGACCGCTGCCCCGGACCCGATACAGCCCGGCGCCGGGGTCGAGCGGCGTCACCTCGAACGAGAAGGTCCGCCACGGCAGCGGCGCGAGAGCCTGATAGACCTCG
>JBBQFA010000095.1:0-8443 GCA_038321515.1 Thermoleophilia bacterium
CGGCGAACGACCCCGACGGGCTTCGCCGCAGCTCGGCGAGCAACGAGCCGAGCTCGTTCACGATGAGGTGCTGCGAGATCTGCTCGTGGTCGATGCCGAAGGCCGGCAGCAGGTACTCCTCGTCGCAGAAGTGACTGAACGGTCCGTGGCCGAGGTCGTGCAGCAGGCCGGCCATGCGCAGGGTCTCTTCGACCAGCGGCGCCGACGGCGTGCCGGGCTCGACCTCGGCCAGCGTGGGGTACACCTGGCGCGCCAGCTCGCCGGCCAGGTGCATGGTGCCGAGGCTGTGGGCAAAGCGGCTGTGCTCGGCGGTAGGGAACACCCACCAGGAGCTCTGCAGCTGGTGAATACGCTTGAGCCGCTGCACCCAGGGGTTGTCGATGACGTCGGGCTCGGCGATCTCGCCCGCCCGCGAGAGGGTGATGCGCAGGTACCCGTACAACGGGTCGGCGATCAAATGGACGTCGTCGTAGGGGAGCTTCATGCCGTCCACCCTACCGTCGCGCCCGGACGGCGACAAGGATGCTCCGCCTGCGAGAGAGGCCACTGCGCGTGAGCGTCCTCGGCGCCATCGCCCGCGGCGGCGTCGGCGGGCCTCAGCCGGCGTCCGGCGACTGTGGCTGATCCTCCTCGAGCAGCCGCCGATAGGCCGCCTCGTGGGCGGCGACGAAGGCGTCGCTGCCGAACCGCTCCTCGACCGCGCGGCGGCACTCCGCCGGGTCGATGTCGTCGATGCGACGGGCGGCCTCGACCATCTCGTCGGCGGTCTCCACGATGAAGCCGGTGCGCCCGTGCTCGATCACCTCGGGTACCGAGCCCTGGCGCATCGCGATCACCGGCGTGCCGCAGGCGAGCGACTCGATCATGACGAGGCCGAACGGCTCCGGCCACTGGATGGGGAACAGCGTACAGCAGGCGCGTTTGTAGAGCTCGACCTTGGTGTCGTGGTCGACCTCTCCGCGGAAGTGGATGTTGTCCGAGAGATACGGCTCGACCTCTGCGTTGAAGAACTCGCGCTCCGGACCTTCGTTGACCTTGCCGGCCATGATCAAGCGCCGGTCCAGCCGGCGCGCGACCTCGATCGCCGTATGGGCGCCCTTGTCGGCGGTCATGCGGCCGATGAAGAGGAAGTAGTCGTCCTTCTCGGCGCTGAACGGAGTGTGCTCGACGTCGACCGCGTTCGGGATGGTGCCGACGAAGCGCAGATCGGGAAAGCCGTGGCGCTGGTAGTCACTGATGGCGATGAAGGCCAGATCCTTGCGCAGCGAACTGAGGATCTCCTGCGTGGTCGCGTCGGCCGGGCCGTGGAGCGTGGCGACCACGGGGGTGCCGAGGAGCTCGTGGATAAGCGCCCCCATGGCGCGGCTGACGAGACCGTCGTGATCGTGGATCACGTCGAACTCCCGCGCCATCTTGTAGGCCTCGAGGCTGTGCATCACCTCGATGTGGCCGCCGTTCTCGATCTGCTCGAAGGGGGCACGGGCGAAGATGTAGCTCAGCCGCGCGTGGGTCTCGGAGTCGCCGCTGGCGAACAACGTGACCTCGTGGCCGCGAGCCACGAGCCCCTCGGTGAGCAGACTGACGACGAACTCGATGCCGCCGTAGCGTCGCGGCGGCAGAGGGAACCAGGGCGGGGCGATCATGCCGATGCGCATCGCGTGCCTCCAGGCGGAGTGGAGTGACCGGACGAGTGACGCGCGGCCGACGCATGCGCCGGGCCGAGCGCTCCCCGCATCTTACCCGAGGTGCGGCCGCCGCAGCCGTCGGCGGCCGTGCGGTACGCTAGGCACATGATCGACCTGCACACCCACACGACGTTCTCGGACGGCTCGCTGACGCCGGCGCAGCTCGTGGAGGCGGCGGCGGCGATGGGCCTCACGGCCGTCGCCGTCACCGACCACGACACCGTCGACGGCCTGCCCGAGGCGCTGGCCGCCGGCGAGCGCCTTGGCATCGCGGTCGTGCCCGGGGTCGAGATCAACCTCGAGCACGACCGCGTCACGATGGACATGCTCGGCTACTTTCTCGGCGGCTGCCCCACGGACGAGCTCAAAGAAGAGCTCGCGGAGCTGCGCGCCTACCGCGACGAGCGCAACGCGCGCATGCTCGAGCGGCTGGCCGGGATCGGCATGCCGCTCGACCTGCAGGATCTTGCGGCCGCGGCCGAGAACGGCGCCGTCGGCCGCCCACACATCGGCGAGGCGTTGATGCGCCGCGGATACGTGAGCTCGATCAGCGAAGCCTTCGAGCTCTACCTCCGCCGCGGCGCCCCCGCCTGGGTCGACCGGCGCCGGCTCGCGCTGGGTACTGCCCTGCGCCTGCTGCGCGCCTCCGGCGGCCTCCCGGTGCTCGCCCACCCCGGCATCATCCGCACCGACGCGGCCGGGCTGAACCACATCGTCCGCGACGCCGCCCGCGCCGGCCTGGCCGGCATCGAGTGCTACTACCCGCTGCACGACGATGAGACCGTGGCCGCCTGCCTCGAGCTCGCGCGCACATACGGGCTCGTCGCCACCGGCGGCTCCGACTTTCACGGCAGCGTGAAACCGGCGGCCGTGCTCGGCGTCGGGTCGGGCGGAGGCCCTGTACCCGACGCCGTGCTCGCCGACCTGCGCTGCCTCGCCGACGACCAGCTGCAACGGCTCGGCTGAGCCGCAACGGGCCATCCGCGCCGTCGACCGGCGGTCCGCCAGGCGGAACGTTCAAAGTACCCATACGGGGCGCGGGTACTCCTGGTCCCAGCCTCGGGCTTTCACCGTATTGTCCCGCATAGCCCCCGGGGGTATAGTCGCTTGTGTGGAGGAGTACATGGACCAGGACGAGGCAGGCCGCCTGATCAATCGCCTGCGCCGCGTCGAGGGGCAATCCCGAGGCCTGCAGCGCATGATCGAACAGGGTCGTTCCTGCGAGGAGATCTTCACCCAGCTCGCCGCCACCAAGGCGGCGCTTGACCGCGTGGGCGTACTGCTCATCTCGCTGAAGATGCGCGAGTGCCTCAACGAGGAGGCCGGCGACCAGATCGTCGCCCCCGAGGCCGTCGAGAAGGCCCTCGAGGCGTTTCTCAAGTACGCCCGCTGCGTCAAGTAGCGGCGCCGGCGCGACACGTGGCCGAGAATCTTGACCCCAAGCACGCCACCGAGCTCGGGCTGCGCGAGTTCTCCACGTGCGGCCCCGGCGAGATCGGCCTATACCACAACGTGATCGTGGCGCAGAAGCCGACCGCGTGAGCGCCGGCCCGTCACTCGTCTCCCACGTGCACGCCGTACATGGGCCAGGGCTCGACGCCTCGCTGGCACGCCTGGTCGAGCCCTTCGGCGGCTGGAGCGGCATCGTCCACCCGGGCGAGCGCGTCGCCGTCAAGATCAACCTGCTGCGTGCCGCCGCGCCGGAGAAGGCCGTGACCACCCACCCGGAGACGCTGGCCTGCGTGCTGCGCGCACTCAAGGCCGCCGGGGCCGATCCCTTCGTCGCCGACAGCCCCGGCGGCCTCAACGGGCCCGCCAAGGTCGCGCGCGCCTACAAGCTGAGCGGTCTCGCCGACGTGTGCGCCGCCGAGAGCGTGCAGATCGTCGATGTGGAGGACGACAAGGTCACCCTCAAGGCGCCCGAGGGCAGGCTCTACCGCACGTTCAGTGTAGGAAGGGCGTTCGTCGACGCCGACGCCATCGTCCAGGTCGGCGTGCTCAAGACGCACCAGCTGATGCGCCTCACCGGCGGGGTCAAGCTCACCTACGGCTGCATCCCCGGTCTCGCCAAGGCGCACCTGCACGTGCGCGCCCAGCGTCGCGAGGACTTCGCCGACATGCTCCTCGACCTGCATCTGGCGCTGAAGCCACGCTTCACGATCATCGACGGGATCGTCGCCATGGAGGGCCAGGGCCCGGGCAGCGGCACGCCCAGGGAACTGGGTTCGCTCTTCGCCGCACACGACGCGATGGCGCTCGACGCGGCGCTCGCCGACCGCACCGCGCACGAGCGCCGCGCCGTGTACACCATTGCAGCCTCGGCGCGGCGCGGACTCCTCGATCTCGACGACCCGTACCGTCTGGAGGGCGACGCTATAGAGCCCGACACCGGCTTCAAGCCGGTGCGCCGCGACATGCAGGAGCTGCTGCCGCCGTCGCTGCATCGCGCGACCCGGAACCTGATCACCGCGCGGCCTCGCCTCGCCGACCCTGACGCCTGCATCCGCTGCGGAGACTGCGCCACGATCTGCGGCGCCGCGGCGATCGTCATGGACCCACTGCCGGTGTACGACGACAAGCTCTGCGTGCGCTGCTTCGCCTGCACCGAGGTCTGCCCGACGGCCGCCATCGACAACGTATCGCCGCGCCTCGCGCGGCTCTTCCGCCGCCACTGACGCTCCCGCGATCCGCGGCCGGCGCGCGCCTGCGCCCCTCCTCCTTGCTTCAGCAGTTCTGTTAGGCTAACCTAACTCATAGATTAAGGTTGTCCTCTCGCAAAGGAGTCCCATGTTCTCGTCCCTCCTGATCACGTTGCGCGAAGGCCTCGAGGCGGCACTGCTGATCGGCTTGCTCCTCGCGGTGCTGACGCGCACCGGTGCCGGCACCGGGATCCGCTGGGTCTGGCTCGGCGTCGCGGCGGCGGCCGGCGTCAGCCTCGCCGCCGGGGCAGCGCTCTTCTTCACCGGCGGGGCGCTGGAGGGCGCCGCCGAGGCGGCGTTCGAGGCCAGCGCCATGCTCGCCGCGGCCGCCGTGCTTGCGTGGATGATCGTCTGGATGGCCCGAAGGGCGGCTTCGCTGAGAGGCGCGATCGACGGCAAGGTGGCCGCGGCGGCCGGGGGAGGCGCCCTCTTCTGGCTGGCCTTCGTACTCGTCGTGCGCGAGGGCCTCGAGACGGCCCTATTCCTCTTCGCCGCCGTCGGCGAGCAGCGTAACCCGGCGGCCGTAGCCGGCGGTCTCGCCGGCCTGGCCGTCGCCGCCGGCCTCGGCTACGCCGTCTACCGCGGTGGCTCGCGACTCAACATCCGCGTGTTCTTCACCGTGCTCAACGTGCTGCTCCTCGTGTTCGGCGCCTATCTCGTGTGGTGCGGGCTCGGGGAGCTCGGCGAGCTTGCCGGCGGAGAGGCCGGCGAACTCGCCGGCCCCGTTGGGGCCGCCGCCTACGCCGGGATCATGCTCTGGCTGCTCTTTCGCCGCCGGGTTACTGATGCTGCGGCAGCCGCTTGAGCAGAGTCGTCTCGCCGCCGCTGACCATCTCGAGCGTGCCCTCCTCGGGGCCCGGCCGCACCACGATGCTACCGCCCATGGGCTCCGCGATGCGCAGTTCGTCACCCGCGCGCGCCGCCGGAAACGGCCGCTTGGCGGCGCCGTAGTAGAGCCAGTACGCGTCGCCGTCCTTGCGGATCTCGACGCGACGGGCCGTCGACGGCTCCCAGTAGAGACCGGCGAACGGGTCGGCGTTGCCGCCGCAGCCGGCGAGCGCCAGGCTCGTCGCGCCCAGCGCGACGACAAATAGCGCGAGCAGCAGACCGGCGGCGGCGCGGCGCGCCCGCCGGCTCGTGCGAGGTAGGCGACACGGACGCGCTCGCCGGCTCATCCCTCTGCCGCGACGTGGAAGACCACGATCTCGGGCCGGCAGAAGGCGCGTAGCGGCAGCATGCTCGTGCCCACCCCGCGCGTCACGTAGAGCGGCCGGCCGCCGACGTCGTAGGCCCCTTCGGCGAACTCCGCCTTCAGGTCGCTGAGGAGGACCCTGCGGCCCGGCAGCGGCAGGCAGATCTGGCCGCCGTGCGTGTCGCCGGCCAGCGTCAGGTGAAAGTCGCCGGGCGCCGTGCGGCGCACGACCTCGGCGTGATGGCTGAGCAGGAGGCGCAGCACACCGGGCCGGCGGTCCAGCGCCGCGAGCACCGCCGGCAGGTCGTCGTGGCCGCCGTCCGTGTCGTCGACGCCGCCGATCTGGATGGTGGCGCCTCGGTACTCGACGCTCGCCGTCTCATTGGTGAGCAGGCGCACCCCGCAAGCCTCGATCGTGCGCGGGTCGGTAGGCTGCACGAACGGGGCTTTGCTGTCGCCGTGGTCGTGGTTGCCCATGACGCCGAACACGCCGAGCGGAGCCCGGAGCCGGCGGAGTTGCCGGCGGAGCTCGGTCGCGCCGTGAGGCCCCCCAGCGAAGTCGCCGGTGATGAGCACGAGGTCCGGACCAGCCGCCAGCGCCAGGTCGATCGCCTTGCGCGTGGCGCGCAGATTGAAGCTCGGCGTGAACCCGGCGTGAAAGTCGGAGAGCTGCGCGACGACGAGGCCGTCGAGTGCGGCGGCCGCATCCGGCGCCTGAAGCAGCCGGTCGACGCGGCGGACCCACTGCGCCTCGTACAGCATGGAGACGAGGCTGAGGGCGGCGGCCGCGTCCAGTGCGACCGCCGCCCTCAGCGCGTTGCGCGAGAGACGGCGCAGGTCAGTCGGCCGGCGCGCTGCCGGCGAAACCGCCGGGCGCGTCCTCGCCGCCCTCGTCCATCTGCTTGCGCAGGCGCTCGCGCGTCTCCTCGATCTTGCGTCTCAGCGCATCGTTCTGATCGGCGGCCGAGTCTTTGCCGGCGCCGATCGCGCCCTTGATGCGGTCGACCTGGGCGCCCACGCCGCCTTGGCCGAAGAGCTGCTCCCGCGTCTCCTTGCCGCTCCTGGGCGCCAGCAACAGACCGGCGCCCACGCCGATGACGGCGCCGAACAGGAGTCCGCGGCGGCGCTTCTTGCCGGCGGCCTTGTTCGCAGCCTTCTTCGCCGCCTCGCTCGCCTTTCTCTCCGCTCTGCTCAAGTGGCACCTCCGCTCGCTCGCATTGCCTTCAGGTATAGCACACGGCGGCGCCGCGGCCCACAGCGGCGCCGCCCTACAGCAGCCGCGTACCGTTGATCACGATGCCGAAGCGGCAGCCGAGGAACTCGGCCGCCCGGCGGCACATCACCATCCGGGCGAGGAAGATCTCGAAGTACTGCATCATCTGGATGATCGCCGTGTCGATCTCGAGCTCCAGTGTGATCGTCTTCGCGTCGGCGTCAACCGCGAGGAACGACTTAATGGTGGCCATGTTGACGCGGTCGTGGATGTCGTCGGTATCGGGATCGATGAGGCGCACGCGGCTGAGGTGCACGTCGCTCTTGTCGCCGAGGATCACCGCCGCCGCCAGTGGGCTGACGGCCTCGCCGTATTGCTCTTCGTGGTTGCCGATGGCGCACATCACCTCGGCGTACTCGTCCGCGGGCATGCCGAGACGCTCGAGCACGTGCTGGCTGAACAGGGCGGCGGCGATGCCGTGGTCGAGACGGTTGATGCCGTTGCCGACATCGTGCAGGTAGCCGGCTATCGATGCCAGCTCCGCCATACGCTCGGGATAGCCGAGTCGCAGCAGGACGTTCCCGGCGATGTCGGCCACCAGGCTGCAATGCCTCGGGCCATGCTCGGTGTAGCCGAGCACACCGAGATTCTCGTCGGCCTTGCGGATGAAGACCTGCACCTCGTGGTCACGCCGCACGTCGTCGAGCGTCACCGGCTCCGCCGCGGCGCTCTCGTCCTTCTTCGTCATTTACCTCACCTCGAACCCGCTGAGTGTTTGATCGGGTGGCGCGTCGCCGACCTCCAGGCGAGAGACCCGCGCCGCCGGCGGGCCCACGCGGCACCAGTCGAGCAGCGCGTCGACGGCCACCGCGTCTCCCTCCACGTGCAGCGCGACGGACCCGTCGCGCAGGTTCTGCACCCACCCACGGAGCCCAAGCAAAGCGCCTTCGCGACGCGCACGGGACCGATAGTACACGCCCTGCACGGTGCCGCTCACGCGCACGTCCACTGACTTCACGGTCGCCTCCTCGCCTGCGCCAGGCCCGAGACCCGCATCCGGGCGGTCGCCGCGGAGCACCCCGGCCTGCCGCTCTTGCGGCTCAGGGTCGCGTACGAGCGGCACGAACCGGCAGCGTGTGTCGTGCCGCTCGATGAACGCGTCGCCGTCGCGTGCGATGATCGTGAGCACCTGGTCACCGGGCGAGCGGCCGACCGGCACCACCAGGCGGCCGCCGTCGGCGAGCTGGCCGAGCAGCTCGGGCGGCGCCTCGTCGCAGGCCGCCGCCACCAGGATACCGTTGAACGGCGCCAGCTCGTGCCAGCCCCTGGCGCCGTCGCCGATCGCGAGGCGCACGTTGGCGTAGCCGAGCCGCGCGAGCGTGGCGCGGGCGCGTTCGGCGAGCGGAGCGAGCCGCTCGAGCGCGAAGACCTCGCCCGCCACCTCGGCCAGAACGGCCGTCTGATAGCCGCTTCCCGACCCGACCTCCAGCACCCGGCTGCGAACGTCCACTTCAAGCAGCGCGGTCATCAGCGCGACCATGTACGGCTGCGAGATCGTCTGGCCGAGGCCGATGGGCAGAGGCGTGTCGGCATAGGCCTCCGCGGCGAGGTCGTCGGGGACGAACAGGTGGCGCGGCACCGAGCGCATCGCCGC
>JBBQFA010000096.1:0-8375 GCA_038321515.1 Thermoleophilia bacterium
AACGGGGCCATGCCGGCACGCCGAGGTGGCCGGCTCTGTCGGTCGCCGGTTGGCACCGTTCTCGGAAGGAGGACTTGTGTGACTCTCGGAGGCAGGCCCCGCGCGAGAGCCAGGATCCATGTCCATGAAACGCCGCCCTCCCAGCACGGAAGAGGTGGCAAGAGGAGGGGGAGTATGACCATGCCGAAACGTTACCCGGCCGTCACGGTGCTGATAGTGCTGGCGGCCATCGCCCTTAGCGCGGCGCTCGTCACTGCGAACGCCAACGCTCTGCCGACGTTCAACACCGCCGTGGGCGGGATCGGGCCTTGCGATAGCTGCCACCCGATGGCGAGTGTGCACCCGACCGCGACCCACCACACCGGCATCAGCTGCGGCACGTGCCACACGGTCAGCACGGCGACACCGCCGCTGCCGTCCGCGTGCGGTACGTGCCACACCCCGACGTCTGTCGTCCTCGCCAAGCCGACGCACGCGTCCACGGGCTGCGGCACCACCGTGGGGTGTCACGGCTACACGGGCCCGACCCCGACGCCGACGCCGACCACCACGCCGACCACCACGCCGACCCCCACGCCGACTCCGACGACGCCCGCGGTCACGGTCAAGTCCACGCTGGCTTTGAGCGGCCTCTCCGGCGGCGTCATGAAGCTCGGCAAGAGCGTGACGGCGAAGGGCAAGGTCACGCCCACCAGCCTCGCCGGCAGCAAGATCACGCTCACCGTGCAGAAGAAGAGCAGCGGTAAGTGGATGAAGGTCAAGAGTGTCAAGCGGACGATCAGCGCAAGCGGCGCCTACAAATGGATGTACAAGCCCGGCAAGGCCGGCACCTACCGAATGGTGGGTAAGATCGCCAAGACCGCAGCGCACAAGGCCGCCACGACGCCGTACCGCGCGTTCAAGGTTGTGAAGAAGGTCAAGGTCCCAGACTACAACGGGTGAGCGCCACGGCGACTGCCGCCGGCGAGGCCTTCCGCTCCAAGAGGGAGACCTTCAAGGTGAAGTGACCGTCGGACGCTCACGAACCTGAGTTGTACGCGGACGCTGCGTCCGCGTAGAGACGAAGGGCGGGCGGCGGGCCATGTGGGCCCGTCGCCCGTCTTCTTTGCGGCGATTCGCACCCGGATGCGCGGTCCGAGAGGAAATGTTCGGTCCGGTTGCACGAATGCCCTCAAGCTGCAAGAAGCGCTTGCGCGAGGTCCTTCTCGTTCTTGATCCCGTAGTGGTCGGCGTGGATGGCCACGGGGGTCGTGATCCCCATCTCGTTGCACAGGGCGTCCACGTCGCGCGCCATGTCCCAGTTGTTGACGGCGCAGTAGGCCCTCTGGCCACCCTCGAACTTGGCGATCTCGATGATGAGCGCGGCGTTGGCCCGCTGCGCAGCCCGCAGCGCCCGGTCGATCACTTTTCCGCTGACGATCAGCGCCCTGGAGTTCGGGAACAGGGACGTGATGTTGGGAGGACGGCCCATCTGGAGGGCTTTCTTAAAACCCTGTACATACGCCATGGAAGTCTCCTTCAGGGGGTTGTGGATTCTCCGCCACGGATTCTCGTCCGAATCCGCCCCGGCGGCGAGCACGGCGAACGGATGGGAAAGAGATTCGTCCATGCGGTGCGGAGTGCGTATCGCGCGGAGAGAAGGAGTGGAGCCGACGCGCGGAATCGAACCGCGGACCCCTTCATTACGAGTGAAGTGCTCTGCCAGCTGAGCTACGTCGGCTCGGGTGAAGCCTAGGCATTCTAGGCCACGGCGGGCGCGGGCGCAAAGCCGCGTCGCTTGCGGTGCGGGCGTGCGGGCGTGAAGCCCGCGCGGGGCTGCGTCGCCATCGGCAGTTCGCGGCGACAGCCGCCGCTTAACACTGGCTCAACATCCCTTGGGCCAATCCTGGAGCTCGGGTCGGTACGATCTTTTGGAACGCACGCTTCTCGCCCCACGATCAAGGAGGAACATGAAGAGGACTCTGGCAACGATCACGATCGCGATCGTGGCGATCTCCGGCGGCGTCATGGCGGTCGCCGGGGTCACGGCGCCGAAGAGCGACGCGACGTCGTCCCTGTGTCACAGCACCGCGCTGTCGATCAAGGCGCCGACCAGCGTGACGGCGGGCAGCACCATCAAGGTCACGGGCGCCGAGGCCAGGACTCCGGGCCACAGCGTGAAGGCGACGCTGCAGAGCCGCCTCTCCACGTCGAAGAAGTGGGTGAACGGCGCGTCGGCTACCATTCGCGGCACGTACTCGCTCAAGTGGAAGGCGCCGGCCAAGAAGGGCACCTACAAGATCCGCGTGCGCGTGGCGCACCTCTCGGCGTCCAACACGTCGCCCATCAAAAACGTCACCGTCAAGTGACGTAGGCCCACCGTCTCGGCGGGCCGGCCGCGCTGCGCAGCGCGCGGCGCGTCCGGCTCGCCGACGACCTTCTGTGGTGCTGCGCCCGCTCCTTTCTGGCCGCCTTGTCCACCGGCCTGTCACAGGCTGGCCCGCGTCGGTGTGCGCGGCACGTTGCCGCCCTCAGGTGGAAGCCCTAGAATGCCGGCGTAGGGAGTACCAAGGTCGCGGGTGGTCGGAGCCTCCGCCCGCGTCGGAGCCGAGGGGTTATCTGTGGGCGGCCCAGCAGCCGAGATCCGTGTCATGCTCGTCGACGACCACGCCATCGAACGCCAGGGTGTGCGCGCTTTGCTCGACGCCCTGCCGGACATCACGGTCGTCGCCGAAGCCGGAGACGGCCTCGAGGCGCTTCCTCTCGTCGGTGCCCTGTCCCCCGATGTCGTCGTCACCGAGACGATCATGCCGCGCATGAACGGGCTGGAGCTCACTGGGCAGCTGCTCAAGCGGTACCCGAACCTCAAGATCGTGGTCCTCACCCGCAACGAGCGCGAGGACTGCGTGTTGCGCCTCGTCCAGGCCGGCGCCGGCGGGTATCTGCTCAAGACGGTCGACGGGGATGATCTAGTGGCCGCCGTGCGCGCCGTCATGAGCGGGGGTCGCGTGCTGCAGCCCAAGGCGCTCGAGGCTGTGCTCGACGACTATCTGCATCGGGTCAACGAGCCTTCGGCTCGGCGTTCCGCGGCCGAGCTCACGGCGCGTGAGCGCGAGGTGCTCAAGCTCATCGCCGAGGGCCTCACCAACCAGGACGTCGCCGAACTTCTGTGCCTCAGCCGCAAGACGGTCGAGACGCACCGCGGCAACGTCATGGACAAGCTGAACCTGCACAAGGTCACCGACCTCGTCAAGTACGCCATCCGCGAGGGCCTCGTCGGACTCGACTGAGGCGCTCCGCCGCCCGGCGTGGCAGCTTGCGTGACGTGAACGAAGCCGTGGCGATCCGGGGCCTCGGGACGCACGCAGAAGTACGCGGAGTTGTTACACTCTTCACAATCGCCAGAGCATTTCCGTGTGGCGCGGCATCCTGAGGATGACGGAGTCGCCGTGTGCACCGTTGAGATCACGAAGAGGAGAGGGGAATGACGGAGTCGGCTTCGGCTGCGCCAGGCGCGCGCTGCCCCGCAGGCTGTCCCGCGAGGTCGCGGTCAAGAGGGAGGCTGCTCGCGTGAGCAGCGCCGGCATCGTAGTGTTCACGAGTCACGGCGTGCCCGCCCTGCGGAATGTCCTGCGCGGCATCCGCGAGTCGGTGGACGACCCCTGGGAGCTCGCCGTGTTCGCCAACGACGCGCCGGAGCAGGTGGCGACGTACCTGGTGCGGCAGTACCTCCGCGGGCGCATCAGCGGCTTTCAGCTCGACAGCGGCGATCACCACGGCGACCACTGTGGCCTCGACCGTGGCCATCATCTCGTCGAGGGAGACTACCTGGCGCGCGTCGACGACACGCTCGAGTTCCAGCCCGGCTGGCTCGAGACGGCGATCGCTACGCTCGAGGCCGAGGCCACGATCGGCTGCCTTTCGCTGCTGCCGCCGCACGACTATCAACGTGGCCGCGGGCGGCCGCGCACCGTCCATATCGAGCCGATCGCCGTCGATCACCTCGACATGCGCTGCTTCGTCACTCGGCACGAGCTCGTGGAGCGGCACGAGTGCGAGCTGATGGGCGAGGAGCCCGACGGCTGCCGCTTTCAGGAGTGCCTCCGCGGCGGCGGCCGTACTCTCGCCTTTCTGCCTGGGCTGGTGACGGCTCTGGAACTCGCGGAGGTCCCGCGCGGCGCCGACGCCTGCAGCCACGAGGCCGAGCTGCCGCCGCACGAGGGTGCGACCGGGGCGATGCAGCGGCTGGAGCAGGCGTACGACCTCGGCGACGACGTGCTCCTGACGTGCATGGCCTGTGGCGACCCCGAGCTCGAAGTTCTGGCGGCGCGCATCAAGTTCTGCGAACGGCACCAGGTCGCCATCGGCTTTTGGTACGAGCTGCGCTGCCCGGATTGCGGCGAGCTCGACTATAAGGACGATCTGCAGTTCAGCTGCCCGGCGTAGCGGGCTATTTTCTGCTGAAGAGCCGCGGCGAGCTTCGCTGCTGAGTGCGGCGGCGATTCCGGACAGGCTCACCCAGGACGTCGTCATGTGCATCGCCCTCCCCATGCACATCACGGCCGTCGACGGTCTCCTCGCCACCATCGTCGCCCTGGGCCTCGAGTAGCCGTGCAGCATCATGCTCCTGCCCGCCGCGGGTGCCGGACGAAGGCGGTCGGGTGCTCTACAGCAACCCCGCCGGCGGCGGTCTTCTCGAACACCTCGTCCCCGACGGTCAGCGGGAGTCGGGGCTTCGCGCGTGGCCGCGCGGGGTCCACGCGCTTCCCTTGGACTCCGCGGGCGACGAGGAGCCGGTGACGCGGCGGCTGACCGACGGCGCCACGACGTACGACTTGAGGTTTTCGCCCGTGCGCGACTCGCAAGCAAGCGCCGTGGCGCACGTGCTCGTCGCGCGCGACGTCACGGAACAGCTACGCGTGGAAGAGGAGCTGCGCGCCACCGGCGCGCAGCTCGAACAAGCGTTCGACGCGACGGTCAAGGCGCTCTCCGCCGCGGTCGAGAGCCGGGACCCCTACACGCTGGGTCACCAGCGCAGGGTCGCGGCGCTCGCGCAGGCTATCGGCGCCGAGCTTGGTCTGGAGGCCGAGCTGCTGCGCGGGCTGCTCGTGGCAGCGGAGGTCCACGACGTCGGCAAGATCCAGGTGCCGATCGAGATCCTGTCACGTCCGGGACGCTTGACGGCTGTGGAGTTCGAGATCGTCAAGCAGCACGCCGAGGCGGGCTATCAGATCCTCAAGGGCATCGCCTTTCCCTGACCGGTCGCGCGCATAGTCCGCGAGCACCACGAGAAGCTCGAAGGCTCCGGCTATCCGCGCGGCCTACCCGGCGACCAGATCCTGCTCGAATCACGGGTTCTCTGCGTCTGCGACGTCGTCGAGGCCATGGCCTCCGATCGGCCCTATCGTCCGTCACTGGGCATTGCCGCAGCGCTGGACGAGGTCGCAACGCAGCGGGGTCGTCTGTTCGATCCCGTCGTCGTCGACGCTTGCCTGAGGGTTTTTGATCAAGGCGAGTTTGCGTTCCCGGACATGTGAGTCGCGGGTTCGGAGGCGCGAGATCGGTCGCCGCAAGGGGCTCGTGGCGTTGCGATGTGGGGGCGGAAGGAGGAAGTGGAGCCCGGTCGCGGATTCGAACCGCGGACCCCCTCCTTACCATGGAGGTGCTCTGCCTGCTGAGCTAACCGGGCTAGCTGGTGGGGGAGCCAGGATTTGAACCTGGGTAGGCTGCGCCAACGGATTTACAGTCCGCCCCCTTTAACCACTCGGGCACTCCCCCGGGAGCCGTGGAATCCTAGCCGAAAGCAGGGGCGCTTTCAACCGCCACTTGAGACTGGGAGGGGATCGGACAAAAGCCGGCCGGGGTCGTCAGGGGATGACGACCCCGGCCTTGAAAACGTGCCGCCCGCCAGGGGAAGCGAAGCGGTCACAGGGGACTCGCTGTCATCGGTGCGGCCGCCGGCGAGAGGGGGATCCCGTCCGAGGCGCTTGTGATGACGCGCTCATTCTATCCGTTACACGGCCGCGACCACCCGCTCGGCGGACAACTCGCCGCCCCGGTAGTGGGACGGAAGGTCCATGCGGGGGGCGCGCGGCGGATTGAGCGCCCTACCTGCCTGTGGTACCTTAGGCTCCGCCGTGGCGGCGTAGCTCAGCTGGTTAGAGCAGCGGAATCATAATCCGCGTGTCGTAGGTTCGAGTCCTACCGCCGCTACCAGCACTTTTCCCTTGTGAGCCCCCCTTTCTTCGGCCCGTTTGCTAACGGTTCTGCTAATCAGCGGCCTGGGCAACGGTGACCATCCCGGCGACCAGTTCTGCGGCGTCGCGCTGCTGGCGCGGCAGGAGGTGACCGTACACGCGCATCGTGAAACCCGGGTCTGCGTGCCCGAGCCGCTGTGAGACGACGTGCACCGGGACGCCGGCCGCCAGCAAGAGCGAGGCGTGGGAGTGGCGCAGATCGTGCAGACGGATGACCGGCAACTTCGTCCCGGCGACCAGCCGGCGAAACTCGCGGCTGAGGTAGTCGGGGTGCAGGGCGGCGCCGTCCTCACTGACGAACAGCAGGCCCGCCCGATTGAAGGCCGGCAGGGGAGAGGCGAGCCGCTCTTTCGCCAGCGTCTTCTTCTGCACCTTCAGCGCCGCCAGCGTCGCGCCGTCCAGGTCGACCGGCCGCGCCTTGCCGGACTTCGGCTCGCCGTCAACCAGTCGCATCGCTTGCCCGCGCTTCGGCTTCGCCTCGCCCTCCGGCGTCTCGATGTACACCGCCGTGATGGTGTGGCGGACCTCGATGACGCCCGTCTTCCAGTCGACATCGCGGACCCGGAGGCCGGCGAGCTCGGCCCGCCTCATGCCCGTCATGGCCGCCAGCCGCCACAAGGGGAAGTAGCGGTCATCCTGGACCGCCTCGAGGAACGTCGCGACCTGTTCGGCCGTCCAGACGTCGAGTTTCGGCGTCTCCGCCTTGCCGGCGCCCTTCGGCTTGCGACCGTGCCGTTTACGGCGCGTCGCCGCGGCGTTGACCAGTAGTACCTCATCGTCGACCGCCTCGCTGAGGGCAGAGCGCAGCGTCGCCCAGATGCGATCCACGGTCGCCCGGGCGAGCACCCCGCCGCCCCGCTGCTTCTCTGCCCGGCACAGGTCCGCATACGCCGCCTTCGTCCGCCGGCGCGTGAGGTCGCAGAGACGGACGTCGCCGAGCCGTGGCTTGAGGTAGACCCGGACGTGCATCTTGTAGCCGGCCAGCGTCGACGGCGCGAGGTCGGCAGCCACGGTGACGAGCCACTCGTCCAGGTACTCGCCGAGCGGCTGCCTCGAGGCCGCGACAATGCCTTTGTTGGCGCGATCGCGCGCGTCGTCACGAGCGACGCGGGCATCCTCCCGAGACGCATAGCCGCCATGCCAGACCGGCTTCTTCTTGCCCGTCTCGCCGTCGACCTCGCTCGCGACGTAGGCCCACGTCTGGCCGCGCTTCACGAGGCCGTCCTTCATCTTGCCGTTCACGTCTCCACCTCCGCCTCACGCCGCCTCACTTCATCCCGCCAAGCTCGCTGCGTCTCGCGTGCGTCCTCATCCTTGCGCGCCTCCCAGAACTGCCGCTCGGCCTTGTACTTCTCGTGCGACCCGCCCCAGGCTCGCTTGTCCTCTTCGGTCTCTGCGCGCATCCGCTGCAGCCGTTCCTCGAATCGCCGAGTCAGCTCGCCGCGGCTCACGTAGAGTTCGGCTAGGCCGCCCTTCCGGCCGGTGAGCTGCTCCTCAGCGCGACGAAATGCCGCATGAAAGGCGCGAACGTCGCTGTAGGACCAGTGCGACCCGTTCGCCAAAAGGCGGCCGCCGTAGCGCTCGTTCCACATGCTGAGCCGCGTTCGCCAGTCGGCATCCTCCGGGCTCTCGAGGCAGACGAAACGCACGAGAGCGATAGAGCGCTCGCCCAGCCGCCGCGAGTGCTCGACCCAGCCGCGCCGCCGAAGGTCCGGCCATGCTCGCTTGAGGAGCGCCGTGAGCGCCGTGAGACCGACCCGCGGGTCCAGGTCGATGCGTAGGCGCGTTCCCGACTGGTAGGGCCAGCCGACCGGCAGATCGTGCGCTTGCCCGACGTGGACGGGCGCCTGTGCTACTACCCGAGTCTCGTCAGGCACGTCTGCGAACTTCTGCTCGTAGCGGTACCCGAGGTCGGCAACGAGTTGCCAGCGCTCATCCGCCGGGTCTGACAACTCCACGCCGCGCAAGGCGCGGATGTGGTCGACCACGGTCCTAACGGCGTCTTCTCTGTCTGCGGGCTCAGACAACGGGTCCGTGTAGGCACTAACTAGGTCGACCTCGGGGGACCGGCAGTAGTCCCGCACACTGGCCGTCACCTTCGCCCCTAGCTCGGCCTCTACCTGCCGCCACAGTTCGGAC
>JBBQFA010000097.1:0-8357 GCA_038321515.1 Thermoleophilia bacterium
CGCTCGAGGAGCTGCACCCCTCCTATCAGGCCTCGCTGCTCATCGACATGCCCGACGACAGGGCCAGCGAGCTGCTGGCCAGCATGTCCCCAGACGACGCCGCCGACCTGCTCGCCGACCTGCCCGACGACCGCCGCAAGCACTTCATCGCGATGATGGAGAAGGACGACGCCGAGGACATGCGCGAACTGCTCAGCTACCCGGAGCACTCGGCCGGCGGCATCATGACCACCGACTACGCGTGGGCGCGGCTGGACGACTCCGCCATCCGCGCCATCGAGCGTCTGCGCGAGCAGAAGGACGCGGAGACCGTCTACTACATCTACGTGGTCGACCGCTCCGAGCACCTGCGCGGCGTCTTCTCGCTGCGTGAGCTGCTCATGACGCCGCCCGACAAGAAGGTGCGCGACTTCATGACCGAGAACCCGGTCTCCGTGCGCACCGACGCGAGCGAAGAAGACATCACCGAAGTCATCGCCAAGTACAACCTGCTCGCCCTGCCCGTCGTCGACGACGAGGGCGAGCTCCACGGCATCATCACGATCGACGATGCCATCGACCTTGTGCTGCCCCTGGCGTGGAAGAAGCGCCTGCCGAGGATCTTCCATTGAGGAGGCCTCGATGGCGCAGTCACCCCAGGGAGTAGGCCGGCGGCTCGCCGGCCGCGTCGGCCGCACCCGGCTGCTGATCGTCTTCGCGATGATCGGGCCGGGCTTCATCGCCGCCAACGCCGGCAACGACGCCGGCGGCATCACGACGTGGTCGGTGATCGGCTCGCGCTACGGCTACAGCATGATCTGGCTCCTCGTGCTGATCACGCCGGTGCTCGCGATCGTGCAGGAGATGAACGCCCGCGTCGGCGTGGTCACCGGACGCGGGCTCGCCGGCCTCATCCGCGAGAACTTCAGCCTCAAGGTGACCGCCCTCGCGATCCTCGCCACCATGGTCGCCAACTTCGGCACCACCGTGGCTGAGTTCTCGGGCATCGCCGCGGCCAGCAGCCTCTTCGGCGTGCCCTCCTACGTCAGCGTACCGGTGATCGCCGTCGCCGTGTGGCTGCTGGTGACGCGCGGGTCGTACCGCAAGGTCGAGCGCGTGCTGCTGGTACTGGGATTCGTCCTGATCACCTACGTCATCGCCGGCGCCCTGGCCGGTCCTGACTGGGCGGCCGCGGCGCGCGGCGCCGTCTCGCCGCGCATCCAGCTCAACACCCTTTGGATCTTCACGGCCATCGCCGCGATCGGTACCACGCTCACACCTTGGGGCCAGTTCTTCATCCAGGCGGCGGTGGTGGACAAGAAGGTCTCGCTCAAGCAGTACGTCTACACGAAGTACGAGATCTACGTCGGCTCGGTGTTCATGACGACCATCGACTTCTTCATCGTGCTCGCCTGCGCGGCCACGCTGTACAAAGAAGGCATCGTCGTGCAGTCCGCCCAACAGGCGGCCATGGCGCTCCAGCCGTTTCTCGGCGCGTCGGCAAAGTACCTGTTCGGCCTCGGCCTGCTGAGCGTCTCGATCCTCGCCGCCGGCGTCTTGCCGCTGGCCACGGCCTACGTCGTCTGCGAGGCCTTCGGCCTCGAGTCCGGGCTCAACAACTCGTTCAAGGACGCGCCCGCCTTCAACGGTCTCATCACGTTCCTGATGTTCATCCCCGCGGCGGTCGCGGTGATCCCCGGGCTGCCGCTGGTCAAGGTGATCCTCGTCGCCCAGTCGCTCAACGGCATCCTGCTGCCGGTGATCCTCATCTTCACCCTGCTGATGATCAACAACCCGCGTGTGATGGGCAAGTACGTGAACGGCCCCGTGCGCAACGTGATCGCCTGGGGGTTCACCGGCGCGCTGATCGCTCTGAGCGCCGTGCTGCTCGCCTCCCCGCTCTTCACCTGACGCCGCTCAGCTGCCGTCCACGCGCTCGTGCGTACGCGGCTCGACGTGCACGAGCACGTCGGCGTTGGGCACGCACTCGCGGATATCGGCGGCGATGTGCTCGGCGGTCTCGTGCGCCTCTGCCACCGTGAGCGTCTCGTCGACGGTGATGTGCAGGTCGATGTGGCGCCGGCTACCGGCCTGGCGGGCGCGCAGCTTGTGGTAGCCCCAGATGAGGTCGCCGCGATGCTCCTTGACACAGGCCCGGATCTCGTCGAGCTCCTCCTCGGGCAACGTCTGATCCAGCAACACGCGGGTGGACTGCACGACCAGCTCGTAGCCGGTCTTGATGATCAGCAGCGCGACGGCGATGGCCGCGATGGGGTCGAAAAAGGCCCAGCCTGTGACCTTGACGAGCAACAGGCCGCCGGCCACGCCGAACGACGTGTACACGTCGGTGAGCAGGTGCGCGGCGTCGGCCTCGAGCGCCGCCGACTGGGTGCGCCTCGCGACCGGATACAGCACCTTGCGCGAGACGATGAGGTTGGTCACGCCGCTCACGACCATGACGCCGATGCCCAGCCAGATGTGATCGATATGCGGGCCGTCGATGATCTTGAGGATGCCCTCGTAGATGATCACCCCGGCCGCGGCGATGATCAGCAGCGCCTCGATGACGCCGCTCAGGTTCTCGACCTTCTCGTGCCCGTAGTGGTGATGGAGGTCCGGAGGCTCGGACGCTTTGCGCACCGAGTAAAAGGCGATGATCGCCGCCACGAGGTCCGACCCCGAGTGGAGGGCCTCCGAGATGATGGCGATGGACCCCGAGAGGATGCCGGCCACCAGCTTGAAGATGATGAGCGCCGAGTTGGAGGCGATGGAGGTCGCCGCAGCGCGCGACTTGAGCGAGTGGTTGGAGAGGTCGTCGGCCGAGAAGGCCAGGGGCTTCGACCTAGGTAGCTTCGCTCCCATGCAGTAGACCCTCCCGTCGCAGTGCGTCCACGAGGGCCCTGCCGGCCAGTGCGCGGTGGCTGGCCTGGTCCTTGGCTGCCTGCGGCCACTCGGCCACGGTCAGGTCTGACCCTTCAGGGACGAAGACAGGGTCGTAGCCGAACCCGCCCTCACCGCGCGGCGCCTCTGCGATGGCGCCCCACCAGTGTCCCGTTGCGGCGTAGTGTGCCATATCGGGCGCGACGGCGACAACACTGCAGACGAAGCGCGCCCGGCGCGCGAGCGGGCCGGCGAAGCCGGCCATCTCGCGCAGAAGGCGCGCGACGTTGGCGACGTCGGCGCCGTGCCCGTCCACGCCCGCGTAGCGGGCGCTGGTGACGCCCGGCGCCCACCCCAGCGCCTCGACCTCGAGGCCGGAGTCGTCGGCGAGGTACAGAAGGTCGGGGGTCGGACCTGCGACCTTCGCGGGCCCGCCGGCGGCCCCTGTCGGCGGGCCGGCCGCCAGCGCCCGGGCCAGGCCCTCGGCCTTGCCGAGCGCGTTCTCGGCGAACGCTGCGACGCCCTCCGGTGGCAGCTCCACCCACTCCGGCATCGGCAGGACCTCGCAGGGAGCAAGGATCTTGCGGAACTCGCCGAGCTTGTGGTGGTTGCCGGTCGCCAGCATGAAGCGCATGCCGCTGCCTACTCCAGTTCGGCGACGGCGGCAGCCTGGGCGGCCGCCAGTGCGGTCGCGCCCGCGGCGGCCAGATCGAGCATCGCCTCGAGCGCCGGCCGCGAATACGGCTCACCCTCGGCCGTCGCTTGGACCTCGACGAGACGGCCGTCGCCGGTGATCACCGCGTTGAGGTCGACCTCGGCGCCCGAGTCCTCCTGGTAGTCGAGGTCGAGCAGCGTCTCGCCGTCGACGAGGCCGGTCGAGACGGCGGCCACGGAGTCGAACAGCGGCAGCTCGTGCAGGCCCAGCAGGTCCTTGATCTTCTGCGCGACCTGATACACGGCGACGTAGGCGCCGGTGATGCTCGCCGTGCGCGTGCCGCCGTCCGCCTGCAGCACGTCGCAGTCGATGGCGATGGTGCGCTCGCCGATGATGCCGAGGTCGACGACGCCGCGCAGGCTGCGGCCGATCAGACGCTGGATCTCCATGGTCCGGCCGCTCTGGCGGCCGCGCACGGCCTCCCGCGCCGTACGCGAAGACGTCGCACCCGGCAGCATGCTGTACTCGGCCGTGAGCCAACCGCGGCCGGAGCCGCGCAGCCAGCCCGGCACGCCTTCGCTCAGTGACGCGGTGCAGAAGACGTGCGTGTCGCCCAACTCGATGCGTGCCGAGCCGGCGGCGAACTTGGCCACCGCCGGCGTGATGCGCACCGGCCGGAGCTCGTCGGCCTTGCGTCCTTTTCTCACATCGTCCTCCTCGCCGCCCGCAGGCAGCTACGGCCCGCCCTCAGGCGGCCGGTCGCATGATCCCGAACAGGTCGCGGTGGCGGCGCACCACGAAGAGCAGCGCGAGCCCGGCCGTGAACAGCACGGCCGCCTCGCCGAGCCCCACCCAGGCGGCGCTCGCCCAGTAGGGAAGGCCGAGCAGCAGGGCGAGCATCGCCGCCACGCCGAGGCCGTTGACGACCACCGGCAGCGCCAGAGCGATGACGCGCGGCCCGAGGGCGTGCATGGCGGCCGCGGCGATGAGCGTCAGCGACGACCCGACCACCACGTCGAGCGGCATCATCGGGCTGCCGAGGTTGCCGATCCCCGTGCCCACGGTCAGGCCGACGACCGCCGCGGGGTCGAAACAGGCGAACACCAGAAGGGCCTCGGCCAAGCGGAACTGCACTTCGCCGTAGGCGATGGCGTTGAGGCCGGGCGCCAGCGTGAGCACTGCGTAGAGGGCGGCGTAGAGCGCCGCCCGCACGAGAAAGCGGCTGGTCATGACGCGACGAGCTGGCGCAGCTTGTCGAGCGGGAGCGCCCTGACCCGGGTGAGCGGCATCTGCAGAAACCGTGCTCCGGTGGCGCGAAAGCGCTCCACGTCGCCGGTCGCGTAGAAGCGGTAGGAGCCCATGCTGTCGCCGGGGCGTTCGATGTTCTGCCGCGCGAGCATCTCCTCGACCTCTCGCGCGATCTCGGCGGCCGGGTTGATGAGCGTGACGTCCCGGCCCAGAAAGCGCTGCAGCATCGGCGCGATCAGCGGATAGTGGGTGCAGCCCATGATCACCACGTCCGGGCGTTGCGCCTTGAGCGGCTCGGTGAACCCGCGCACCGCGTCGGCCAGCTCCTGGCTCGCGACGTCGCCCTCCTCGATGAACGAGACGAGCCCGGGGCACGCCTGCTGCATCACCTCGGCCCCGGAGTCGAGGCTCTGGATGGCGCGCGGGTAGGCGCCGCTGGCCACAGTCGCCTCGGTGGCGAGCACGCCGATGCGGCGATAGCGCGAGCTCTCGACGGCGGCTCGCGCCCCAGGCATGACGACGCCGATGATCGGCGTCTCGAAGCGCTCCTGCAGGACCGGCAGAGCGGCGGACGTGGCGGAGTAGCAGGCGACCACGACGAGCTTGACCGGCACGGTCTCCAGAAACGCGGTGATCTGCCGCGAGAAGAGCTCGAGCTCGTCCGCGCTCTTCTCGCCGTAGGGAAAGCGGGCCGTGTCGCCGACGTAGGCGAAGTGCTCGCCGGGCAGCCGCACGAGGCACTCGTGGAGCACGGTGAGACCGCCCATGCCCGAGTCGAACATGCCGATGGGCAGGGCGGCGAGTTGCTGCTGGATGTCGGTGGGAGGAGCGGTCATGGCCGAGGCGCCGCGAGGCGCCCCGGTAGTATCCCTCACCGCGCGAGCGACTGTCCAGACGAGCGCGCAAACGCGGATACTCAAGCCCTCCGCCCGCCCGTCCGATAGGAGAAGTGAGAGAGAGGGGGTCGCCAGGGTCAGAGCCCGGCGTGCACTGTGAACGATGACTACAAGATCGAACTCTTCGTCTTCCCCGACGGCACCGCCGTCGAGATGATCGTCTTCGACGGAGCCGGCGACGGCCACTCGCGCGCGGCGGCCTCCGAGACGCTCCATGAGGCGCCCTGCCACATCCCGCCTACGCCATTGCCCCGTGGCGACGACGACGCGGAAGTCCGTGTCTGCCCCGTCTGCGGCGGAGGACTCGTCTACCCGGTCGACTGGCAGCGCTGTGGTGAGGCCGCCTGGAACCTGGAGTTGCGCTGCCCGGACTGCGAGACCCGCCGCGAGGTGACTCTCGGGCGCGCGGCAGTGGAGCAGTTCAATCGCGACCTGTACCACGGCGCGCAGACGATCGCCCGGGAGGCCGCACAGATGATGCGCCGCAACTTCGAGGATGAGGCGGAGAAGATACTCGTCGCCCTCGAGCGCGACCTCATCCTGCCGATGGACTTCTAGCCGCCGCTTCGCGGCCGCTGTTCGTCAACCACACCCCCGCTACGACCACCACGGCGGCGAGCGCCTGCCCCGCTGTGAAGCGTTCGCCAAGCAGAACGTAAGCGCTGGCCACGGCCACCATGGGCGTCAGATTGATGAACACGGCGACTTTGCTCGCGGGGATGAAGCGGAACGCGTAGTTGAGCAGCAGGTAGGCGACGATCGAGCAGACCACCGTGAGGAACAGTACACCGCCGGCCGCCGTTGGCGTGGGGCGCCGCACACCGACGAGCGCTGCTTCCACGAGTGCGAGCGGCAGCATGAACAGCGCCCCGAAGAGGTTCTGGAACGTGGTCACGAAGAGCGCCGAGCGGCTCACGAGAAGGCGCCGCGCCAGGATGGAGTAGACGGCGGCGAGGACTGAGGCGCCCAAGACGAGCAGGTTGCCCGTCAGGCTCCCACCGGCGTCACTGCTGCCCCCCACGGCCATCAGCGCGACGATGCCGGCGAACGACAGGACGATGCCTGCCCACTGCCGGCCGCCGTTGCGCTCGCGCAGAGTGAAGGCGTTCAGGACGACGACGAAGATCGGGATCGTCGCCATGAGGATGGCGGCCTCGGAAGCGCTGGTGCGGGCGAGGCCCGAGTTCTCGAAGCTGAAGTAGACAGTCAGTGAGATGAAGCCGAGAAGCGCAAGACGGCCGAGCTCGCGTCGCGAGGCTCGCTCACGATCGGCCTTGAGACGCCACACCGCCCACAGGATCCCCCCCGCAAGCGTGAAGCGCAGAAGCGCGACGAGGAGCGGCTCGAAACCACGCAGGGCGTACTTGGTGGCCACGAAGGAGAGGCCGAAGGCGACGGTCATGCCGACGGCCGCGGCGTAGGCGGATCTGGGCGGACGCGATTCCATCACGCAAGGGTATCCCAGCGACGCAGGACGACGCCGGGTGAGGCGTGTGGTCTTGGGCGGAAGGGGGCAGTTGCGTTGAAGGAGTCATGCAGCGTCGCCACCCCGCTCGCACTCCACGTCCTTTGGGTATGCTCCCCGTGCGGGCACAGGGCCGGCTGGCGAAACGAAGGATCGGAGACAACATGAAGCCGCAAAGTCTTCCGAATGGCGAGGCCGCTTCAGCGAACATCACCAAGCGGATCCAAGAGCTGGGGGATTGGAGAGAAGAGACCCTCGCTCAGGTCCGTCAGCTCATCCACGATGCCGACCCCGACATCGAGGAGGAGTGGAAATGGGAGAAGCCAAAATCCCCCGGAACCCCCGTCTGGTCCCATGACGGCGGCGTCTGCACAGGGGAATCGTACAAGCAGGTCGTGAAGCTCACCTTCTTTCGCGGAGCCTCGATCAAAGACCCGATGAAGCTCTTCAATTCCAGCCTGGAAGGGAACACGCGGCGTGCGATCGACCTCCGCGAAGGGGAGAAGATCGACGAAGCTGCCTTCAAGCAACTCATCCGCGCCGCGGTGGCGGCCAACTCCGCAGCGCGCGCTCAACGGGCAGCCAAGAAGAAGTGAGCCCGGCCTCGCAACAGGTGCGCAGCGCCGCGTGGTCTGGGTGGCGCGCCACTATCTTGCGCAAGGCCTCGGGCGTGTTGGGGATCACGCGCTCGTCACGATCGAATCCTTGTGCACGTCCAGGCCGATGTGCGTACTCTCTTGCATGGTCGGTCCCTCCGTGGGTCGGCTCTGCGGTCCGATCACCGCGGATGACCCACGGTACCCGCGGAACGGGCCGGCCATCTCATGGTGACTGGCCGGACCAACAGAACGTCGAGGGAGGATCCGATGGCCGAGCTGGTCTTCTCGATGATCGAGTCACTCGATGGCTACGTGGCGGACGCAGCAGGCAAGTTCGACTGGGCTGAGCCAGACGAGTCGGTACACACCTTCGTCAACGACCTCCTGCGGCCGCTCGGCACGTATCTGTACGGCCGTCGAATGTACGAGGTGATGGTCGCGTGGGAGACCCTGGCCGGACTTGGTGACCAGCCGCCGTTCATCGAGGACTTCGCGAAGATGTGGCGGGCCGCCAGCAAGATCGTCTACTCGTCAACGCTCGACGCAGTGTCCAGCGCGCGCACGAGGGTCGAGCGGGACTTTGACCCCGCTGCGATCCGGCGGATGAAAGAGGAAGCCGTCGGCGACATCTCCGT
>JBBQFA010000098.1:0-8353 GCA_038321515.1 Thermoleophilia bacterium
CACGTTGCCGTTCACGGCAAAGCCCGCCGTGCTGTCCTTGGACTTGAACCCGCTGTTGAAGACGGCCAGCAGCCGATCGCGCTGGCCCTCCGGGACCATCATCGGCCCCCGCGGCGAGCCGCTCGGAGGCTCGTAGCGGCCCGGATACAGCGCCAGCTGAGAGGCCGTGTGGTCGACCCAGGCGGCGTAGGTGACGATCCGGGGGTAGTCCGCCTCGTTGCGGAACACCGTGACCATGATCGGGTGACGCGCCTTCGCCGTTCGCCCCACGCCCTTCCACACGCCCTCGTTGGCGAGCGCCGGGCTGATCGCCGGCTTCACGTCCGGCGGCTTGTATGGAGGCTTGGTGCTGGAGCTGGTGCTCGGCTGCGGCTGCGGCGACGTGACGTCTCCGGCGACGGTGGGCAGCGCCGTGAGCGCCGGGCCGCCCTTCTTCGGCGCCCTCCACGAGTACCACACGCGCTCACTCAGGTTCACGAACCAGGCGCCGTGGTTGTCACGCACCCATTCCACGCTGCGGATCTTCCAGGCCACACTGGAGGCCCGGCTCATGTAGACCGCGTACGAGATCGTCGGCGGCACGATCAGCACGGCCAGCACGACGACGACGAGCACGATGATGCGCCGGCGACGCAGCTGACGCCGGCGCTCCGCGCGCCGCGCGCGGCGCCCCTCGTCGTCACGCGGCCACTCTGGCTCAGTACTCATCGAACAGTCGTCCCCACTTGGTGTCGCGGCGCACGCGCGCCTGGATCGCCTTGCCCTTGAGCGGCCACCAGACCCGGTCGTGGTAGGTGGCCGAGCCGAGGATGAAGGCGTGCACGAGCGGCGTGCGGAACAGCAGGTACTGCAGCTGCTGCGCGGCCGCGCCGCCGAACCAGACGCCCTTGCCGAAGCGCGAGACCATGTTGGCGCCGACGCTGAAACCGAAGTCGACGCCCGAGACATCCTCGCCCACCACCTCGATCTGGCGCGGGTCGCCGACGCCCAGCCCGCGCTCGTGTGCCAGCCGGATGTACTTCACGGACAGCGGGTCGAACCCCATCATCTTCGTGGCGATCGCGTCGATCGCTACCTGGTCGGAGCCGGCGAGCAGGTAGTCCTTCTCGACGGGTACCATCGTGCGCGGCCCGGGGCCGTTGCCCGCCAGCGTGCCGTCCATGATCGCGAACGTCCCGGCCTGGATCTCCTGCTGGATCGCCAGCAGGTCGACCAGCGTCTCGTGGATCCAGCTGTGCGTGTAGTGGCGCCGCGTGCCGAGCAGGCCGCCGAAGGCGTTCTTCATGGCGCCGGTCGTCGTCGTGTAGATGTGGCACTTCATCGTCGGCAGATGCACGACGTTCTTGCCGAAGAAGACGTCGGGGATGCGCAGGCCCTCCGGGAAGATGCGGTCGAGCACGAGCATCTCGGCCTTGGGCCGGAACGGCACCCAGCGCACGTTGCCCGGCATGAAGTTGTAGAGCTCGGGGACCTCGTACCGCTCGTAGATCGGGGCGAGCTTGTTGAGCTTCTCGCCCTTCACCGGGTCGGTGACGACGGTGTCGTTGTGGAGGGCGAGCAGATCGTCGTAGCCGGCCCTGCGCAGCGCCTGGATCGTCCCCTCGAGTTGCCACGGCGTCGTGTTGGCCGAGAGAAAGGGCATGTGCCACGAGATGTTGTCCTTGAGGATCGTCGTGGTCTTCAGGTCGAGCGCCGCCGGCATGCCTGCGAGTTCCGCGAGACGGGCGATGTCTTCGAGCACGCCCCCCGGCGTGGTCTTGACGACGGCGACGCGGCCGCGCCCCGCGGCCGCCGCGTCGCGAGTGGGTCGGGAGTCAGGCTTGGCGGGCATCGGCATCCTTCCTGTCAGGTCGCGTAGAGCACGGCGATCACGACCGCCGTCCAGAGAGCGAGATCGATGATGAGCGGCACGTCTCGGAGGAGGACCTCCTCCGGGCTGCCGCCCAGCTGACGCGCATGCATCAGGTACAGGTAGCGCAGCAGTCCGTACACGACGAACGGGATCGTGAGCATCAGGTAGGGCCGCTCTGCCCCCGCCTGGCTCTGGAAGGTGTAGATCGAGTACATGGAGATGGTCGCCGCCGTGACGGCCCCGATCGCCTGGTCGAGAAACGAGGCCGTGTACTTGACCAGCACCGGGCGATGGTCGAGGTCCTCCGGAGTCGCCAGCAGCTCCTGCCGGCGCTTGGCCAGGCCGAGAAACAGCGCCAGGAACGCGGCGCAGGTGAGCAGCCACGGTGAGACCGCGACGCTCACCGCCACGGCGCCGGCGGTCACGCGAAGCACGAAGCCGGCGGCGATGGCCATGACGTCGAGCACGACCTCGTGCTTGAGGCCGAAGGTGTACACGACCTGCAGGAGGATGTAGGCGAAGGCGAGCAGCCCGAACCACGGGTCGAGCAGCATGGCGCCGGCGAGGCCGAGCGCGACCAGCACCGCGGCGACACCCGCGGCCAGCCGCGGGTCCAGCAGGCCGGCTGCCAGCGGCCGCTGACACCGGCGCTCGTGGAGCCGGTCCCTCTGCAGGTCGCGCAGGTCGTTGGCGATGTAGACGCCACCGCTGATCATGCAGAAGAGCGCGAAGGCGATCACGGCGTCGAGCGCCTCGGTGAGACGGCCGAGGTTCAGCGAGAACAGCAGCGGCACGAAGATGACGAGGTTCTTGGTCCACTGCCGCGGGCGCATCTCGATGAGGAGCGCGCGGGGAGCCGACAGAGCGCGCGTCTCGTTGGTCGCGCGCGGCGCCACGCTGGGCACAGCCCCGTCGCGAAGCGGCGTCACGGCCGGCGCGCCCGTGTCTGAGTCAGCGGTCGACAGGGCTGGCCTCCAAGTTGGTTGCGACCTTGCCTTGTTCCGCGTGGAGTCTGGCGACCCTGCGACGGTGCAGCAGGTACACGACGACGCCGAGGCCGGCGGCGAACCACAGCGTGCACAGGCGCACCACGACGACCGCGGCGACAGCCGTCTCGCGCGCCACACCGAAGAGCACCAGAAGGGCGGTCATCCCGATCTCCGTCACGCCGAGCCCGCCGGGGAGCAGCGAGAGAGCGCCGCCGAGCGTGGAGAGTGCGTAGACGAAGGTGGCCGCGTACAGGGTGAGGGTCCAGGAGCCGAACCCGCCGAGGACGAGGTACAGCGCGGCGCACTCGGCGAACCAGGCCAGCACGCCGAGCAGGGTGCCGAAGAGGAGCGTCCGGCCGCGAAGGAGCAGGGCGAAGACGCCGGCGGCCTCACGCACCGCCACCGCCGGCGTCCCGGACTCGTCGGCGAAGCGCCGCTTGAAGAGGCGCATCGCACCCTCGGCGATCCAGGGCGAGTAGCCGAGGACGAAGACGACCGCGACAACGAGAACGAGCGCGGCGATGGTGGCGCCGCGAGCGAACGAGAAGCGCACCATGCCCGCCGCCACCAGGATACAGACGGCGAGCACGTCGTTGACCCTGTCGGCCACGACCACGGGCACGGTGAGGCTCATACGCACGCCGGCCTCGTCGCGGAGCATGACGCACTTGAGCAGCTCTCCGACCCGGGCCGGCGTGATCGACATGGCGAAGCCGCTGAAGAAGACGGCCATGCTCTCGCGCGCCGGTACGTCGACGCCGCAGCGCCGCAGGTAGTAGTGCCAGCGCGCGAAGCGCAAGAAGTAGTTGGCCAGCACCAGTGCCATGACCGGCACCAGGTACACGAGCCGGAAGCTGCGCAGCGCCTCCCAAAGCTCGTCGAAGCGGCCGTAGATGATGAGCGCAAGGTACGCGCCCGCGGCCAGGATGAGCGGCAGGATGAGTTTGCTGAGGAGAGACTTCTGTTTCTTCTCTGGCGGCACGCGAGGCCCCACTTGGTCGCCGCAGGTCGTACGTACACGACAATGTAGTGCGGGCGGGGGCGGAAGGCATCCGAGTCGACGTGTACGCGTCTCCCGCGAGACGATCCAGACGGCGGCCATTACGCCTGCGGCGCGGCGGGCAGCGCGACCTCGCACGTCGTCCCCTGCCCGACGACGCTGGTAATCGCGATGGAGCCGCCGTGCGCCTCGGCGATCTGCCGGGCGATCGCCAGGCCCAGCCCGGTGCCCCCCGCGGAGCGCGACGGGTCGCCGCGGTAGAAACGGTCGAAGAGGTGCGTGAGCCGCTCCGGCGAAACGCCGGGCCCGCTGTCGCTCACGGTCACCCGGACGGCGCCCTCGGCCTGTACTCCCTTCACCGCGACGCCGCCCTCGTCCGTGTACTTGATGGCGTTGTCGACCAGGTTCACGAAGAGACGCACGAGCGCGTCGGCATCACCCAGGACCCGCAGCCCATCCGCCATGTCGCAGATCAGCCGCAGCTCCTTGGGCTGAGCAAGGACGTCGAGCGAAGCGCAGACATCCTCGACCAGGCCGCCGAGATCGACGGGCTCGGACACGCTGAGGCCCGCGGCGTCACCGCGTGCAAGCTCGAGAAGGCCCTCCACGAGAGTACGCAGGCGTGCCGTCTCGGCGTCGACATCGTCGAGCGCGCGTTCGTAGTCCGCGGTGCTCCGAGGTCGCTCCCTGGTGACGCTCACGATCGCCTGAAGGGCCGTCAGCGGCGTGCGCAGCTCGTGCGAGGCGTCGGCGACGAACTGGCGCTCACGGCGAAAGGAGTCGTCGAGCCGCTCGAGCATCGCATCGAACGTCGCTGCCAGCCGGCCCACCTCATCGTCGCCGTGCGGCACTCCAAGACGCCGCGACAGGTCGTGCGAGGAGACCTCGGCCGCCGTCGTGGTGATGCGTCCCAGCGGACGCAGCATCCGGCCCGTGAGGAGGTAGCCCAACAAGGCGGCGGTGGCGGCGGCGAGCGGCAGCAGCACCATGAGGGTCCAGCGCAGCTGGGCCAGCGCGGTCAGCATCGGCTCCTCAGAGAGAGCGACGCTGAACACGGCGAGGGTCTTGACATCCTCTTTCAGCGGTGTCGTGAGCACGCGCACGCGCACGCCGGTCTTCGGATCGGAGCGCACCTCCGACACCGTTTCGCCGCGCCGCGCCGCCGCCAGCGTCGCGGCGTTCGGCGCGAGAGCGCGAGACGGACTTGTCTGTTTGATCGCCGCCCCGGTGGGCGTGAAGACGGCGATGCTGAGTCCCGGCACGCGAGCGTCCCCGGCGTCGACCCCTTCGTCCAGCCCGGGCCCAAGCTTGAGCCGCCCATTCTCGACGTTGGTCCCCGCCATGGCCTGCGCCGTTGCGGTGCGGAGCGAGCCGTTCAGTGACGCCGCCAGACGCCGCTCGGTGCTGTAGTAGACGAGCAGCCCGACGACGGCCAGCACCACCAGAACGAGCCCGGCGATGCCGAGCGTCAGCCGCATGCGCAGCGTTCTAGGTCGTCTCATCGTCCTGCTCCACCGAGAGCCGGTAGCCGGCGCCGCGCACCGTGTGGATCAGCTTGACCGCGGCGCCGTCGTCGAGCTTGCGGCGCAGGTTACGGATGTACACGTCCACGACGTTGGAGTGGTTGAACACATCGTAGTTCCAGACGTGCTCGGCGATCTGCGTGCGCGTGAGCACGTGCTCGGGCTCGCGCATCAGACACTCGAGCACCGCCATCTCCTTGGCCGTCAAGGGAACCCTTACGCCGGCCCGCTCCACGCGATGGGTGAGCATGTCGAGGCTCAGGTCGGCGATGTTCAGCACACTGGAGCGCGGCTGGCCGTCGGTGCGCCGGGTGAGCGCGCGTAGGCGCGCCAGCAACTCCTTGAGTGCGAAGGGCTTGACGAGGTAGTCGTCGGCGCCGGCGTCGAGCCCGGCCACACGATCGTCGACGCCGTCGCGCGCCGTGAGCATGAGGATCGGTGTCTTGGCCCCGCGGGCACGCAGCTCGCGACACACGGTGAGGCCGTCGACCTCGGGCAGGAGCAGGTCGAGGACGATGACGTCGAACGGGACGCCGCCGCCGGCCCAGTCCAGCGCTTCACGGCCGGAGTAGGCGACGTCGACGGCGTAGCCCTCTTCCTCCAGGCCGCGCTTCACGTAGGCGGCGATACGGCGTTCGTCTTCGACGATCAAGGCGTGCATTCCACTCTCTCTTCGGTAGCCGGCGACCTGAGTCTACAGATGAGAGATGAAAGCCACATGAAAGCGAGATGAAACCGCTGTCCTGCTGGATCTCGCCACTCTGTGATGGCGACCTTACGGAAGCTGCAGGCTGCCGGTGTCTGCCACGTCGACGTGGGTCAAGTGCGGGCTGGCCGGCACGGCGGCTGCGGCGATTGTCGGCGCGCTCCCACCGGGCAGAGCGCCGGGGCCGGGGCCGGCATTCATCGAGACACCGCCGAGGATGCCGAAGCCGAGGAGAGCGACTGCCCAGAGAGCGGCGATCCTGGCCGTCGACACGGTCTCCTGAACTCCCGCCGTGAACCGGGGGTGGAGGACGCGAGGACAGCCGGCAGAACTACTTGAAGGGCGTCGAGAAGTCGCCGGGCTGGGATCGCGTGTACACCGCGAAGAAGTCCCGGTCGTCAGGACTGAGGTAGCGCGTCAGCCCAGGGCTCTGCGCATTCGGGAGGAACTTGACAGGCGACCGCGCGCCGGCGCGCCGGTAATAGTTGAACGTCGGCCAGTACAGGTTGATGTCGAATTCCAGAGCGCGAACCGCTCCAGCGCGGATGAGGGCGGCCGCGAGCGACATGGCCGTCTGCTGAGGAGCCGCGACATACATCAGGTTTCCGTGGCCGTCCACGCCCACGCCGCTGCGCCAGACACGGACACTGTTGCCCAGCGTCCGGCCCCAGACGGCACCATTGTTGCTGAGGCTGGGGTTTGCCCGGCCGTTGTCGACGATCAGCGGCAGGTTCTGACGGGCGTATACGACGTCAGCCGCGGGTGAGCCGCCGGGCCACTTGACGATGTCGACGCTCCCGTCATCGTGCCCCACCAGCGTCCCGATCCCAGGCTTGAAAGGCTCGTAGACGCGGCCGTTGACGGCGAAGCCACCATGGCCGTCCTCGTACTTGAAGCCGGCGTTGAACGCCGCCAGGAGCCGGCTCCGCTGACCGTCCGGCACCATCATCGGCCCCCTCTGCGATCCCTGAAGAGGCTCGGTGCGGCCCGGGTACAGGGCGAGTTGCGTGAGCGCGTGGTCGATCCACGCCGCGAAGGTGACGATGCGCGGGTAGTCGCGTTCGTTGCGAAACATGGCGATCATGATCGGATGGACGCCGTGCACCGAGCGGCCCACGGGGCGCCAAACGCCTTCTCCGGCGAGGGCCGGCGTGATCGCCGGCGCCACCGGCGGTGGCGTGTACGCTGCCGTCCGTGCCGACTCCGGCGCGGGCCCTGAAGCGTCCGCAGCCACACCGGGCAGGGCCGTGAGACCTGACCCACCCCTCTTTGGCGCCGTCAACGAATAGTAGGTGCGTTCGGCAGCGTTGACGAGCCAGGCGCCGTGATTGTCACGCACCCACTCCACGCTGCGGACCTTCCACGGCACACTGGACGGCTTGCTCATATGAACCGCGTACGAGATCGCCGGCAGGACCAGGAGAAGGGCCGTGGCGAGGACGGCCACGGCGGTGAACCGGCGACGGCGGAGCTGCCGCCGGCGACGCAGGTGCCGCCGGCGAGTGGCGCGCCATTCGCGGCGCGCGAGCTCCTGCTCCGCCCGGTCAGGGTCAGCCCTCATCGAACGGCCGTCCCGGTCGCCTCTCCCGGCGCACCAGGGCCATGGCGGCGCGCCCGGGAGGCGGCTAACACGATCTGCAACACGCCGGTCCGCGGGCGGTCGGCGGTCCGCCGCGCGAGCGCCCGCAGCTGTACGAGCAGCTCGTTGAGGGCGAGGCGCTCGACCCGATAGTCTTCGGCGCCGGCGTAGAGCCCAGCAGCGCGACCATCAACGCCCTCGCGGGCCCTGAGCGTCAGGATCGGCGTCCTGGCCCCGTATGAGCCAAGCTCGCGACACTCGGTGAGACCGTCTGCATCAGGGATGGGCAGGTCAAGGACGACGATGGCGTCGAACGGCACTCCGCCGGCCCAGTCCAGCGTCTCTCGTCCGGGGACGGTCACCTCAACGACGTAGCCTTCTGCCTCGAGGCCGCGCTTCACGGAGGCGGCGGCACGACATTCATCTTCCATCTTCTGGGCGTGCATTCGACTCCTCCAACGATTGCGTCCCCTAGAGCGTATGCGGCAGACATGAGCAGCACCTGAAAGCGGGGTGAAACGCCAGACGGGCAGGCCACACCGTCGGCGCGAAGAGACGCGGGGCGCGGGGGGCCATTGCCCCCCCCGCCTCCATGATTTCCTCGCCAAATCGACGAAGTAGGTTGAATTTGGACCGGGTAGAACCCGGCCCGACAGCCTGCTTCAGAACGACCGGACGGCCGACCGGACCGTCGCCGGCGCTCC
>JBBQFA010000099.1:0-8320 GCA_038321515.1 Thermoleophilia bacterium
CTGCAGCCACCGCAGCAGGTTCTGCGGCGTGTTCCGCAGCGTGTACGCCGCGATGCCGCCGCGGCTGCCGAAGTGCGTGAGGTCGGGCCCGAAGGTCCCCTTGAGGCTCGTGCCGCGGATCGTGTGGCAGCTGCCGCATCCTACGGTGGTGATCGTCCTCTTGCCGGCAACGGCGGCGGTCCCCTGCGGCTCCGCCGCCGGCCGCTGCTGATGCTTGACCCAGTCGGTGTACTCGGCGGGCGTCACCACGACGAACAGGAAGCGCATGCGGCCGTGCTGGACGCCGCAGAACTCGGAGCACTCGCCGAGATACTCACCCTCGGTCAGCGGCACGAAGCGAATGTGGTTGACTCTCCCCGGGATCATGTCGACCTTGCCGCCCATCTGTGGCACCCAGAACGAGTGGATGACGTCCACGGACCTCACGTCGATTGAGGCCATACGGTCGACGGGCACGTACACTTCGTTCGCCGTCTTGAACCCAAGCCTCGGATAGTCGAACTCCCACCACCACTGGTGCCCGACGGCGGCGAACTGCGCTCCGGGGTCGGGCATCGCGATCTGCTCGGTGGTCTTGACAGTCAGGATGAAGAGGACGGTGACGATGACCGCGGGGATGAGCGTCCAGACGATCTCGATCTTGAGGTTGCCCTTGGTCTGCGATGCCTCCGACTCGGGACGCTTACGGTAGCGGATGACGACGAAGGCGAGGAGCACCCAGACGGTGAGGAGCACGACACTGAGGATGGCGAAGACCCAGATCGCCAGCGTGACGATCTCGTTGCCGGCGGAGCCCTCGGAGCGCAGGATGCTGGGCGCGTTCTCGCCGCAGCCGGCGAGCAGGAGCACGGCCGCCGCAGCGGCGATGAACAGCGCGGCGCGGCGCGGAGCCGCAGTCCGCGGTCGTTCACAACGCGGGCGCTCATCATGCTTGCCGGCCACGTGCCCCCTTCGTTCGGCGCCGGCTCTCCCCGGCACCGGCAGACGCATCATCGCACGAAGTCGCGGCGATGCGGCACAATGGCGGCCATGGACTATCTCCGGGCCGCCCAGCCGCGCATCGTCGCGCTCTTTCTCCTCACCGTGTTCGCGGCGATGCTGCTCTGCGGCCGCCCCGCGGCGTGGCTCATGCTCGTGGTGCTCGCCGCGACCGGCCTGACGGTCGGCGGCGCGGCGCTGCTCAACAACACCATCGAGCGTGACGTGGACCGGCGCATGGAGCGCACGCGCCGGCGGCCGACGGCCTCCGGCCGTATCTCGCCGGCGCGCGCCTTCGCCGCGGGCACAGTCGCGGTGGCCGCCGGGTCCGTGGCCCTCTGGGCCACCGCGGGCGGCCTCGCCGCGCTCTTCTCTCTGCTCGGCGCGGCGTACTACGTACTCGTCTACACCCTTCTGCTCAAGCCGAACAGCGCCTTGAGCGCCGTACCGGGCGGGGTCGCCGGAGTCTTCCCCGCCCTCATCGGCTGGGCGGCGACCGGGGCGCCGTGGTCCGGCTCGATCCTGTTTCTGTGCGTGCTCGTCCCGGTCTGGTCGCCACCCCACTCCTGGGCGCTCACCCTCGCACTCGAGGACGAGTACCGGAGCTCGGGCATCCCGACGCCGGCGGTCAGATTCGGCGGGCGTGCCACCCGCCGTCTGATCGCAGCCTTCGTGCTGGCGCTCTCGGCCGTACTGGCGGCTCCGCTCGTCACCGGACTCTACGGCTGGATCTACGCGGCAGGCGCCGTCCCGGCCGCGCTCGTCCTCTGGGCGTTCACGACGCGCCTGATCTCGCGGACCTCGCCGCGTGCCGCCTGGGCGCTGTTCAAGGTCACCGGTCCGTGCCTCGCCCTGGTACTGCTGGCCGCCGTGGCCGACCAACTCGTCTAGCGCACTGAAGACGCCCATCGCCGGGCCCTCCCGCGGACGAGGACGAAGGTGAGCAGCGCCACCAGCGGCGGCAGCACGATCACGAGCACCTGCAGCACGCGTAGCAGCAGCGGCTGCGACACGCCCCAGGCGACCGCGAAGACGTCGTTGCCTCCGGCCACCAGTAGCACCGAGAGAAAGGTGACGAAGCCGGCGGCCAGCGCCGTGCGCGCCGGGTGCTGGCCGGGCAGCGCGAGAACGTTGTGAAAGGCGTCGTCGCGAGTCGCCAGCCAGTCCGCCCACGGCACCACGAACAGCGGCGTGAAAATCAGCCCGGGGAGCACCACCGCGGGCCAGAACACGGCCGGGATCAGCAGGCCGCCGATCTGGATGTCCCACCCCGGGAACATGCGCACAGCGCCCTCCAGCCAGCCCATGTACCAGTCGGGCTGGGCGGCCGTGGTCGCGTCCCAGGGCCGGTACGGCCCATACAGCCAGACCGGGTTGATCTGGAGGAAGGCGCCGAAGCCGGTGAGCACGCCCGCGCAGAGCAGAAAGTAACCCCCGGAGCGCAGCGCGTAGGCGGGCACCATCGGCGATCCGACCATGGTCCGGTCGCTACGCCCCTGGCCGGGGAACTGCGTGTGCCGCTGCAGCCACAGCAGGCCGAGATGCAAGCCGAGTAGGCCGGCGATCGCCGCCGGCAGCAGGAAGATGTGGACAGGGTAGATGCGGGCGATGATGCCGCTGGTCGGGAACTCGCCGCCGAACAGGAGCGACGCCATGGTCGGGCCGAGAAGGGGGATCGACTCGGTGAGCGCGTACGAGATGCGCAGCCCGATCCCGGAGAGCAGGTCGTCCGGCAACGAGTAGCCCATGAGCCCGTTGAACGCGGTCAGGAGGAGTAACAAAAGGCCGACGAGCCAGTTGATGCGGCGCGGTCGCCGGTAGGCCGCCGTGAGGAACATGCGCAGCAGGTGGATGAAGACCGCGGCGACGAAGACGAGTGCGGCCCAGTGGTGTACCTGTCTGATCAGCAGGCCCGCGCGGACGTCGAGACTCAACTGGAGCACGGAGTTGTAAGCGTCCGAGACCTCGACGCCGGCCAGCGGCTGGTACGAGCCCTGGTAGATGACAGGGGCCTGCGACGCGCTGAAGAACAGCGCGAGAAAGACGCCGGTGGCGACGAGGATGATGAAGCAGAACAGAGCGATCTCACCGAGGAAGAAGGCCCAGTTATCGGGGAAGATGTGGCGCAACTCGGCGCGCAGCAGCCCACTCCCTCCGAGGTTCGTGTCGAGCCAGCGAGCGAGGCGGCCGATGGGCGAGCGGCCCACGCCGAACTGCCTCCCGAGTCCCTTCTTGAGCTCGTGGTCGCTATTCACGTGGCGTCCCAGAATCCGGGGCCGACCGACACGGTGAAGTCGCTCTGCGCGATCAGGTAGCCGTCAGCGTCGATCGCCAGCGGGAGCTGCGGCAGTGGCCGGCCCGCCGGTCCGGACACGGGCGCGGCGCCGTGCAGCACGTCGAACGTGGATTGATGGCACGGGCAGACCAGCACCTGGGCGACGTCCTCGTACTGCGCCACCGGGCAGCCGGCGTGCGTGCAGATCCGCGAGTAGGCGACGAAGTCCTCGGGGCTCCAGCTCTCGCGCCCCGGCTGCGGGGTGAAGTCGCCGTTCACGAAGTGGAGGAGGACGACCTGCGAGTTGGCGTCGTCCTCGCCGCCCTCGGGAAAGGCCACCAGAAAGCCGCCGGTCGCGAGAGCCTCACGCGTGACCGGCTCGCCCTCAACGGTCACCAGCCGCCGGCCCTTCTTCCAGCCCGTGGAGAAGAGGCTGCGCCCCGGCCACGGGCCGAGCGAGCCCAGCAGCACGACCTGGCTGAGCGCGAACACGACGACGGCGCCGATCAGCGCCTTGAAGAGGAACCCACGGCGAGTGAGCGCCGAGGCGTGGTCCTCGAGCTGGTTGGCGAGCGCCGTCTGGCCGGAGGCGTCGTCCGGCGGCACAGGGTAGGGGCCGGAGATGACTTCGTCGCCGGCCAGGTCCCGCCCCCAGAAGGCGAGCGCGAGGCCAAGGCCGAGCAGCGCCAGTGCGAGGCAGCCGCCGAGCCAGGCGTTGCCGGCGTCCCTGATGTACGCGACGGCGAACCCGATCGAGCCGCCGACGGTCGCCGCGAGGCCGAGCCCGACGGGCCACGTGGGCGGGCCGGCGGGCGGCCTGGGGGGCCGGCCCTGGGGGGCGCTCAAGGCACGGCCCTTCGCGACTTCCAGGCCAGCCAGACGGCGATCAGGATCAGGAGGAACAGCGCGATCGCCCCGACGGCGCCCTCGGGAACGGGTCCGAGATAGCCGAGCCCGTTGCCGCCGGGCGACGGCGGCGAGACAAGGACGTCGACATAGAGCGCCACGGCGGCCTGCTGGCGCACGTCCAGCGTGTTGCCGGCGAACGCCGGCATGTTGCCGCGCCCGAGGATCATCGCGGCGAGCGCCTCGGCCGCCGGATACTGGGCGATGTTGGGCGCGTTGCGCCCCCTGGTGAGCGCCCCGCCACGACCGGTGGCACTGTGGCAACCGGCGCAGTACAGCCTGTAGGTGTCGCCACCGGGCGCGACCTCGGCCTCGCGCGCCGGTGGGTCGGCGAGCTCCTGCGAGACGAACTCCGCCACGGCGCTGATATCGGCGTCGCTGAGCACGCCGACGAACGGCGGCATGCTGATGCCGCCCTGCTTCACCATCGGCGCCACGAGACTGGCGAAGCCGGCGGCGGCAAGTGGGGGGCCGACGAGGCCTTCGCCCCTCGGCCCGTGGCAGCCCAGGCAATTCTCGGCATAGACCCGGCCACCCGAACCCGCCGGATACGTCGATGACGCCGCCGGCATCGGCAGGGCACTGGCCGTGGGCGCCGGCGTGAACGAGCCGGATCCGGCGGCGGCCGAGGACGCGGGCACCAGCGCGGCGAGCACGGCGAGGACGACAGCAAGCCCGAGTCCGACCGGCCAGGCCGCTCTGCCCCACCCCCGCTGCCTCGTTCGCGCCACTCTCCGGACTCCCATCGTCACGTTCAGTCGACCCGCCCGTCGCCGCTCACGAGCGAAGAAACTACCCCAGGTTCGTGGACACGAGCCGTTCAGCTTGATACTGATAGTTCTCTACCATGCTAACGTTCCGACGTAAAGGATGGAGGGCGGCATGCGTAACCTGTTCGTAGCATCGGCCGTCTGGCCGGCAGGGTTGTACGCCGGGCTCGTGCTCGTCATCGCCGCGGCACTGCTGGCGCTGTCCCACGTGCTCGGCGAGCGGCAGCACCACGCCCCCGACACGCTGCAGTACGAGTCGGGCATCAAACCGGCCGGGCCGCTGCCGCGCCGGCTCTCCGTCGAGTTCTATCAGGTCGCCCTCTTCTTCGTGATCTTCGACCTCGAGGCGGTGTTCATCTTCGCCTGGGCCGTGAACGCGCGGCGACTCGGCTGGCTCGGCTACTTCGAGCTGCTCGTCTTCGTCCTGCTCCTCTTCGCCGGGCTCGTCTACCTGTGGCGGGTCGGCGCGCTCGACTGGGGGGCCGCCGGGCGTCGCCGCAGAGCGGCGATGGCTGCGCCCCCCCTGGCTGCCGCGACACACAGCGCGACCAGTTCACCCCTCGCAGCCCCCGACGCCGGCAGCGTCGGCGTCTCCGCCGGCGTGGCCGGGCCCGGAGGGGCCGGCGTATCCGCCGGCGTGGCCGGGCCCGGCGACCTCAAAGGGAGCCACGGGTGAGGCCGCGCCGCGGCCCCGGGCCGTCGCGTACGGGGCTCGCCCTGCAGGCGCTGCTCGAGACCGAGGCCGCGCCGGCGGCGGGCGCCGACGTCCCCATCATCACTGCCAGCCTAGAGCGCCTCATCGCCTGGGGCCGCAAGAACTCCCTCTGGCCGTTCGGCTTCGGGCTCAGCTGCTGCTTCGTCGAGATGGCCACCAGCCTCACAGCCCGGTACGACATCGCCCGCTATGGCGCCGAGGTACTGCGCATCTCGCCGCGCGAGGCCGACGTCATGATCGTCGCCGGCACCGTCTTCAAGAAGATGGCACCCGTCGTGCTGCAGTTGCATCAGCAGATGATGGAGCCGCGCTGGGTGATCTCGATGGGCTCGTGCGCCAACTCGGGCGGCATGTACGACATTTACAGCGTGGTGCAGGGCGTCGACTCCTTCTTGCCCGTCGACGTGTACGTGGAGGGCTGCCCGCCGGCGCCGACGGCGCTCATGGAGGGCCTCCTGCTCCTGCAGGCGCAGATACAGCTCGAGCGCCGACCGCTGAGCTGGGTGGTCGGCGACCAGACGGTCACCAAGCCGCGCGGCATCTCGCTGCGCGACCTGCGCCGCCCGGGACGCGACGCGACCGACAAGCTCGACTCGCCGGACGGGATGTGACGTGAGCGACGTGGGCACCGAGACGACGGCCGGCTCTCCGGCGCAGACAGACGGGCCGGCGGCTGGGACGCCGGCGCAGGCCCGGCAGCGAGCGGCTGAGACGCCGGCACAGCCGAGCCAGACGCCGGCGCGCGAGCGCGCCGGCGGGCGCGAAGCCCCGCCGCCGGCGATCCTTCGCGAACTGCGCGAGCGCTTCCCCAACGTCCCGCTGATCGAGCAGCCCACGGCTGACGGCATCCCGACAGCCTGGGTCCTCGGCGAGCGCCTCCTCGAGGTACTCGCCTACCTCAAGACCGAGGCGTCGCAGCCCTTCACGATGCTCTACGACCTCGGCGGCGTCGATGAACGCTCAAGGGTGCACCGCGAGCGTCAGCCCGACGCCGCCTTCAGCGTCTTCTACCACCTCGTCTCGTACGAGCGGAACGCCGACCTGCGGCTCAAGGTGGCTCTGCCCGAGGAGGCGCCACAGATCGGCTCGATCACCAGCCTCTGGCCGGCCGCGGCCTGGTACGAGCGCGAGCTCTGGGAGATGTTCGGCGTCGAGGTGACAGGACACCCGCACCTCGCCCGCCTCCTGACGCCGCCCTGGTGGGAGGGCCATCCGCTGCGCAAAGAGTCCCCGTCGCGGGGCACCGAGCTCGGGCCGTTCGAGATGCCGCAGGAGCTCGCCGACGACTGGCAGGAGCAGCTGCGCTTCAAGCCCGAGGAGTGGGGTCTGCCGAGCAACGCGGACGACCCGACGCTGATGTACCTCAACGTCGGGCCGCAGCACGGTGCCACTCACGGCCCGTTCCGCGTCGTCCTCGGTCTGCGCGACGAGGAGATCGTCCACTGCGTCCCAGACATCGGCTACCACCATCGCGGCGCCGAGAAGATGGCGGAGCGCCAGACCTGGCACACCTTCATCCCCTACACCGACCGCATCGACTACCTCGGCGGCGTCACCAACAACCTGCCCTGGGTGCTGACGGTCGAAAAGCTGTGCGGCATCGAGGTGCCGGACAGGGCGCAGATCATCCGCGTGATGCTCTGCGAGTTCTACCGCATCGCCAGCCACCTCGTCTTCTACGGCACCTTTGCCCAGGACATCGGCGCGCTCTCTCCGGTCTTCTATATGTTCGAGGACCGCGAACGGCTCTTCGACGAAGTGATCGAGCCGATCTGCGGCGCGCGCATGCACCCCAACTGGTTCCGCATCGGCGGTGTCGCCGAGGACCTGCCCCGGGGCTGGGAGGAGGCGGTGCTCGGCTACCTCGACTATCTGCCCGCCAAACTCGACGAATACGACCGGCTGGTCATGGACAACCGCATCCTCAAGGCGCGCACCGTCGGCGTCTCGCCGCTCTCCATCGCCGACGCCGTGGAGTGGGGACTGACCGGCCCGACCCTGCGCGCGACGGGTCTGCCCTGGGACTGGCGCAAGCAGCGGCCGTACAGCCACTACGACTGGTTCGACTTCGACGTGCCGGTCGGCACGACCGGCGACTGCTATGACCGCGCCGCCGTCCACGTCGAGGAGATGCGCCAGAGCCTGCGCATCATCCGTCAGTGCGTCGCGGCGATGCCGGTGGGGCCGTACAAGGCCTACCACCCGCTGGCGACGCCGCCGATGAAAGAGCCGCACACGATGCACGACATCGAGTCGCTCATCACCCACTTTCTCGGCGTGAGCTGGGGTCCCGTGGTGCCGCCCGGAGAGGCCTGCGTCTACACGGAGGGCACCAAGGGCCAGTACAGCTACTATGCGATCAGCGACGGTGAGAACTCCGCGTACCGGGTCAAGATCCGCACCGCGTCCTTCCCCCACCTCCAGGTGCTGCCGCTGCTCGCCACAGGGTTCGAGATCGCCGACCTCGTGACCATCCTCGGCAGTCTCGACTTCGTCATGGCGGACGTGGATCGATGAGCCTGAGCGCCGAAGAGACCCGCCAGTTGGACGGCATCCTCGGCCACTACCCGGACCGGCGGGCGGCGGCCGCGACCGCGATGCGCGTCGTGCAGGCACGGCGACGCTGGCTCTCGGACGCTGCGCTGGCGGACCTCGGCGACTACCTCGGCATGACGG
>JBBQFA010000100.1:0-8316 GCA_038321515.1 Thermoleophilia bacterium
GGTGGCGCGCTGAGCGCGCAGGCACTCGCCCTCATCGAGCGCGCCAACACCGAGTTCAACGCCGCCCAGACGGCGCTCAAGGCCGGCGACTTCGCCGAGTACGGCCTCCGCATCAAGGCGCTGGAGCAGGCGCTCGGCGACTTGCAGCGCCTGCAGCAGAAGTAGCCGACAAGCCCCTCTAGACGAATGTCCCATCCCCCCCGACGGGGGCGCTTCCCGGACGTCGCGGGGCTCAGCGCCGCGGCTTCCTGCCGGTCTCGCCCCAGGCTCGAGCCGCCCTCGCTCGGCACCGGGTCGGTATCAGCTTGCTCACGGCGGCAGTGGGTTCCGTTGCCTGCGGAGGCGATGATTGGGGCTCATGCATTGGCCGCCTCATGCCGAATGGGGCTGTATAATGCACGTTCACAAGGTATGTACATCGGGTCCCAGCCCTTGGGTCGCCGGATGCGGGCGAGACCGTGACACCGGCGAGGGGCGGAGCAAAGGGACCTCCATAGCTGGCAGCAGCGGAGGTGCGCTCATGCACTCTCATCATGACCGTCCTGCGACGGCCGTCTGTAACAGCCCCCGCATCTCTCGGCCGCAGCACGGCTTCAGCATGGTCGAACTGCTGGTGACGATCGTGATCGCCGGCATCGTCTTCGCCGCCATGGTGCCGTTCTTCGCCAATGCCCTCAACGCGACCTCGCGCGACGCGGAGCGCAACGATGCCCAGAACATCGCTGTGGATCGCATCGAGCAGGTGCGCCTGCTTCCCTATGCGAGTATCACGCAGCCCAACCTCAACTACTCGCCCAGTCCGCCCTTGCCATTCGGCGACAACCGCTTCGGGCCCGTCTACACGGTCGCCAGCGGGGCGATCTTCGACATCGCCTACGTGGTCGAGGCGCAGCCCGACGCGCAAAAGGTCACCGTGAGCGTCGCGCGGCAGGGCTCGGGACCGGGATCCGGCCACACCACGACCCTGAGCACTGTCGTGAAGAACCCCGCGCCCAACGTGGTCGTGGCGACCGCGGGGCCCACTCCGACCTCCCTGCCCACCGAGAACCTGTCGATCACCGCCTCCTTCAAGAACTGGACGCAGGTCGTCGTCGGCTCCTCCAAGGGCTGCTTCTGGACGCGGGTCGCGGCGGACACCGGTCAGGTCGTCACTTCGACCCATCTCTGGCCTGACGCGAGCAATCAGAAAGTCACCTGGACGGGGCTGACCGGCGGCGCGAACTACACGTACACCGTGTCGTGCTACAGCAGCAAGTGGCAGAGCGGCAACACGCCGTTCGTGTCCCCGCCGTTCCATCTGCTCAAGAGCGCGCGGCTGAAGTTCGACACCAACCCGGGTGGCTCTTGAGGTGGCCGGCCATGATGTCCCAGCCTAGAAGCAGGAGCAGGTCGCAGGCCGGCATCACGCTCATGGAGCTCCTCGTCTCGATGATCATCCTGGCGGTCGTGAGCACCATGCTGGTGATGGTGTGGATGAACCTGCAGCGTGCCTCCGCGACCACCATCACGACCAACCAGGCGCGAGCTACGGCCCGCGACGCTCTGGGCCGCATCGCCAGCGAGCTGAGGGATGCTCAGCCGCAGACGTTGCCGACCGCCTCGCCCACACCGACCTACGTGCCGGCGATGTTCACGGAGGCGCAGAAGTACTCGGCGACCTTCCTTTCGTTGTACAACCAGCCGGGCGCCGGCAGCGACGTCACCGGCGCCGCCGGGCGGCGCCTGACCAGGATCTGGCTCGACACGACCAACAAGACCCTGTACTGGCAGCGCGACACCAACGACAGCGATACGATCGACGCAGGAGACCGCACGAACGTCTTGGCGCGCGATATCGTGAACCCGAGTTTCGACGACGGCAACGCAGGCACGCCGTACACGGCCATCTTCCTCTACGGCTGTCGTGACAGTTCGAACGTCCTGCAGTGGACGGACCACCGGGATTCAGCGGCGGATCGCATGGCGATCGTCGCGGTCCGCGTGCGCTTGATCGTCGACGCGAACCTGAATCGTACGCCGGCGGCCGTCGATGTGACCACCACGGTGCTTCCGCGGAACGCGGTCGCCTACTAGGAGAGGGAGAAGCTGATGGAGTCGCAGCGGAGAGAACGCGGAGCGGCGCTGATCATGCTCATCGGCATCATCGCCGTGCTGGCCATCCTGGCGACGACGCTCGTCACCGTGCTCGCGAACCAGCAGGGCGCGACGGCCGCGGAGCGCTCGCGCAGGACTTCCCAAGCCAATGCGGAGGGCGCCCTTGACAGCGCCATCGCGCTCGCAAAGACGAAGACGATCTCGCAGCTGGACTCCGCTTGGCTGACGCCGGCGGACCTCCTT
This sequence comes from Thermoleophilia bacterium, assembly GCA_038321515.1. Lineage (GTDB taxonomy): Bacteria > Actinomycetota > Thermoleophilia > UBA2241 > UBA2241 > CAIXSE01. The sequence continues at coordinate 2,338 of JBBQFA010000100.1, forward strand.
GCGTACTACAAGGCCGGTTTTCCCGGCGGAGTGCTTCCCGCGGGCATGTCGGTCGAGTTCTTCGTGTACGACAACAGTTCCGGCAAGCCGGCTACGGACGTCAACGGCGATTCGATGATGTGGCTCGAGGTCGTCATGACATACGAAGGCAAGACGACGCGCCTGAGGGTCCTCATTCGCCAGTCCCAGCAGTCCGTGATCTCCGCGTTCCCCAAGGCGGTCGTGTACAGCGACACAGGGATCAGGCTTGAGAGCTCGAGCGACATCTACGCCGTGGAACCGGACGGCGTGACCCCGTACAATCCGGCGCTCCACGGCGGGGCCTACGCGACGACCGTCATGGCAGGCGGCGGCGGGTACACCGCCCTCGGAGCGCAGAACTTCACCGCGAACTCGAGTGCGAACCTGGCGGCGCCGGGCTCCTCGATCCAGTCTGTGAACATCCAGGCGAACGGGTCGGTGTCACCATCGTACCCCGGGACGGTCATCGGCGGGGTCGGTCTGCTCAGCGACTACTTCGACCAGGCCGCACAGGCCGACCTCGGCGACGAAGCGCAGGTCGGGGAGACGCCCGCGGCGGCTCCCGCGGCTCCCTCGGCGCTGAGCGGCTGGCCCTCGAGCGGGACCAACATCACGACCACGGTCTTGGACACGCTGCAGAGCACGACGTCGACGACGGCATATACGGCCACCACCGATCTGGCCCTGCAGTCCAGCGTCAACAGCGGCAATCTGGTGCTCTCGCGCGGCACGGACACCACCGGCCGCACGTTCGACTTCAAGCATCTCTGGGTGGCAGGGAACCTCACGCTGACGGGACCAGTGACGGTCAATGCCACGTCCCTCTACGTCGGGGGCACGTTGACGATCAACAACGCAACCGCGACAGCCGTCACAGACACCTTCGGTCCGCTCTACGTTGCCGGGACCGGCGCCACCAGCGCCGCCGGCAAGGTGACCATCGGCACCACGTCTTTCTACACCGGTGGGGCCGTGACACTCAGCAACACCGCGACGACGACCGGGCAGTTCTACTCGCGAGGCAATGCGACCCTCTCCGGGAATACGCGAGTCTCCGCCACGTCGCTCTACACGGGAGGCGCCTTCACGATCAGCGGGGCGTCGTCGGGCGTCGTTGACGGCTTCGGTTCACTGTACGCGGCCGGCAAGCTAGACGTGTCGGGGCTGGCTGCGATCGACAACATCACAGGATCCATCTATGCGGGCGGCGATGCCATCATGACCGGTCCGAGCTCGGGATTCGTGACTCACCGGTGCGGGCTTCTGTACTGCGCCGGCAACCTGACTCTCAAGAAGAACGTGCAGGTCCAGGCGACAGCTCTCGTCGTGAAGGCCGGCTTCACGATCAGCGAGGCCAGCACGCCCATCGTCGACCAGTTCGCGTCTGTGTGGGTGGGTAACGGGAAGGCCGACTGGAGCGGCGCGGCCTCCGTGCGCACGACCAACTGGAACGATGCTTCTGCGGCGCCGGGGCCGATGTGGATCCAGATTCTCTATCGGGCCGGCACGTTCAACGACGTGTACGGCGACACATGGCTGACGGGGAACGCGGGCACCAGCAACGTGGCCTGGAGGGTCACGGGGCCGAGCTCGGGAACGCCCTGCACCATCATGTGTCCGCTCCTCGCAACCACGGAGAAGACGCAGACCAGCGGCGAGGTGGACTTCGGCACGGCCACCGCCCCGATGGTCTATTACATGATGTGCGACAACGACACGCTGTACTCGAACACGTGCGAGTGGGGCAGCAAGGGCACGTTCTACGGTCTCATGGTCGTCATGGAAGCGTGTCTCGAGATCACCGGGGGCGACGGAGTGACCCCTTGCGTCGTCGGCGCGGTGTTCAGCGGGACGCCGTACAAGAGCGACACCTCCCCGTCAGTGTACGACATCACCCTCAAGGGCCAATCGACGGTGGCCTACAATCAGGCCGTCCTCGACGCCATCATGAACACGTCGATCAGGACCACTACCACCGTCACCCAGATCGTGCCGGGGACGTGGCAGCAGCTGGCGACGGACTGAGGACGCCGGATCGCCGATCTCTGAAGGGGCCCCGGACCGGTCGCCGAGACCACCCGGGGTCTCGTCTGCGTACGATCCACTCTCCAGGATAGACAATCGTTTGACTGCGCCTGGCCGCTCCCGGCCAGACTGTCGGAGGAGAGTGTCGATGGAAGTCATATGGAGAGGTGCGGGTGCGCACACCCCGTGCGGCGCCCGAGAACTGGTCGCGTTCGGCTGGCGGTCGCGAGCCGCAGCCGGCGAAGCGCCAGTGCGCCACGCGATCACGACATCGTATACTTGGCCGCGCGGGCGATTAGCTCAGGGGTAGAGCACCTGCCTTACAAGCAGGGAGTCGCTGGTTCGAAACCAGCATCGCCCACCACAGCAGTTTCCAAAGCGTGATGGCCAGGGTGTGCAATGCTCAGCCGGACGCGATGGGCTTTCAGGACTTGGCCAAACGTCGACTTGACCTCTGTCACGTGACGCAGTACGCTCGGCTTGTGATCAAGACGTTCGCGGACAAACAGACCGAGCAGTTCTACGTGACCGGCAAGTCGCGTCGAGTTCCCCCAGATGTCGCGCGGCGAGTGCTGCGCAAACTGACTGCGATCGACGCGGCTGAGCAGGTCGAACTCCTCCGAGTGCCGCCCGGGAACAGGCTGCATGCGCTCGGGGGAGATCGAGCCGGCCAGTTCTCGGTCTCTGTCAACGACCAGTGGCGTATCTGCTTTCGGTTCGAGGACGGCGATGCCTACGACGTCGAGATCTGCGACTACCACTAGAGATGAGGTGATCACACGTGAGCATTCCAAACGACAGGCAGTTGCAGCGTCGCCCCATCCACCCGGGCGAGATCCTGCGCGAGGACTTCATGCCCGACTACGACCTGAGCGTGAGCGGGCTTGCCTCCGCGCTGGGCGTGTCGCGTCAGTCCGTGAACGAGCTTGTTCGCGAGCGTCGCGCGGTGAGCTCCGAGATGGCGCTCCGTCTCTCCCAGTTGTTCGGCAACTCGGCGGAGTTCTGGCTGAACCTGCAGCGCTCGATCGACCTGTGGGACGCGAGAGTCGCGCTCGAGGATGACATGTGGCGCATCACGCCGCTCCGGGTCGCCTGACCGACAAGCGGAGAAGTGTGTTGCAGCTTCTTGCTCCGCGTTTACATTGGAGCACCTCCGTCCCGAGAAGCACTACGATCGACGGCATGAGCGTCCACAGACTCGGCAAGAACCTGCATCAGGTGAGGGTCAGGTTGCCCCGCCAGCCCGACGGCTCGCGGCCGTCCGTCACGAAGACCGTCCACGGTACGGAGACTGAGGCCAAGCGCGTCGAGCGCGAGCTTCTCCACCAGCGCGACAACGGCAAGCTCGTCATCCGGGCAAAGGGCGGGTTCGCCACCTACTGCGAGGAGTGGTACGAGGCCGCCCTCCGCGACATGAAGCCGGAGCCCAAGACGGCCGACCACTGGGCCTATCTCATCGACACCCACATCGTGCCGCGCCTCGGCACGATGCGGCTCACCGACATCTCGCCGGCGGTGGTGCGCCGCTTCTACGGCGAGATCCGGTCAGACCGGAAGCTGGCTGACGGCCGCGTTCGCAAGGGACTGTCCGGCACGAGCGCACGCAAGGTCGCCGTCCGCCTCTCCGCGATCCTCTCTCAGGCGGCGGTCGACGGACTCATCACCTGGAACCCCTGCATGGCCGTGAAGGCTCCGTCGGTCGACACTCCCGAGAAGGAAGTGCTCACCGCCGACAAGGTCCACGCGCTTCTCGAGACGTTCTCCGATACTCCGAGGGGACGCGCAGTCAGGGGCGCGGCCGTCTTTCTTCTGGGCACCGGCGTCCGCCCTGGTGAGGCGCTGGCGCTGCACTGGAGTGACGTCGACCTTGCCCAGCAGACGGCGAGGATCCACCAGTCGCTGGAGAAAGTCGGCAAGCAGGCGGCGCGCCTCAAGGACGTGAAGACCAAGCGCGGCCAACGCGCTGTCCCGCTGCCACCGGACGTGGCTGTCATGCTCGGCAAGCACCTCTCGGAGCAGCGCGCCTTCCGTCTCAAGATAGGACGCTGGCAGGACGCGGACCTCGTGTTCCCCTCCCTCGACCGCCGCAAGAACCCGGGCGGGCCCTGGACGGTGCAGGCGTTCCGGCAGGCGTGGAACCGTGAGCTCGCCGGCACGCCGTTCGCCGACAAGTCGCCCTACGTCTGCCGACACACCTACGCGACGCTGCTCCGCGGGCTCATCCCCGACGAGGAGCTCTCGCGAATCCTCGGGCACTCCTCGTCGAACGTGCTGCGCGCCACGTACTCGCACGTCAACGAAGAGTCGATGGCGCGCGTGCGAGAATTGATTGGGGCGCTGCTCTGACTTCGCAGTCAACGGGTTCGTGCTGGGAGCTCACGCCCAACATCTTGCGAGAGCCGCAGCCGACGCCGGTACTCTGAAGACGCCGAGATCGAGGCCGGCCTCCCTTCCCGGCCGCCGGCGATGATCATTCAGGCGATGGGGTCACGTAGCGAGCACCGCTGGCCCACGGTCTGCATCCGGGGTATCTTTGCGCTAGGAGGTGCGATAGGTGAGCTGTGTCGATAGCGGCAGGGAAGATGAGGTTTGACTATGACGATCAAAGAAGCAGCCGTCAGGAGCATTCAGCAACTTCCTGAAGACGCCACCTGGGAGGATATCCAGGAGCGCATCAACTTCGTTGCAGGCGTGCGTAAGGGTCTGCGTGAACTGGATGAAGGCCAGGGTATTTCGCATGAGCAGGTAAGAGAGGAGTTCAGGGAGTGGATTCCGAGCTGATCTGGTCTCCTTCCGCAGCAGAGCGATTCGTGAAGCGCCTATTCCGGGCAGTCGAGCGATTGCCCCATTTCCCAGAGTCCGGTCGCGTTGTGCCTGAGTTCGATGACCCGACTGTCAGGTAAATAGTTCGCAAACCATGCAGGATCGTCTACAGAGTCGATCACGAACGACGTACTGTTGCGATTGTAAGGGTTTGGCATGCGGCAAGAGGGGCTCCGGACATCGAGTAGCTGCTGGCGCGAGCCGAGATAGTCCGCTCTCCACACCGCCGCATCCCCACCCCGGCGCACACCTTTCCGATGATGTTGTCGACACCGCGCCTCTATCCTGGCTTGACTCCGGGCGGCAAGCCCACCGGCAAACCGACGACCTTCATGATGACCACCAAGTCCAAAGGAGTGCTGGTCGCCAAGCTGGAGGAAGAGTGGCACTTCACCACGCCCTTGTCTGCCGAGCAGCTACGCTACGTCCAAGCCCTCGGACTCACCGAGGATGCCGTGTTGAGGCGAGGCAGAGCTATACTTGTGTGATTGCGGCCACTGGCCAAAGGGAGAAGTCATGAAGATGAAAGTCGTCGTCCACGAGGCGGAAGAGGGCGGGTTCTGGGCTGAGGTCCCAGGCATTCCCGGGTGTGCAACGCAGGGCGAGACGTTCGAGGAGTTGCTCGAGAACATCTACGAGGCCGTCGAGGGCTGCCTGTCCGTGGATGTCGCTCCCGCCAGGACCGGCGAGCGAGACCGGGTCATGGACATCGCCATATGAGGTCGGCTACCGGCCGCGATCTCGCCAAGGCGGTCGAGCGCAAGGGGTGGCTTCTCCTCCGCGTCCACGGGAGCCACCACATCTATGGCAAGGAGGGCAGCACCGTGCGGCTCTCCATTCCTGTGCACGAAGGCCGCGACCTCAAGGTTGGTCTGCTGAGGCACGTCATGAAGCTCGCGGGCCTTTCGGAGGGCGACCTCTAAGACCCCCGTCTCGAAGCAGGAGCCGACTCCGGCAAACCGCCTTCGGCCGCGGCTGACGCGACAAGCTTTGGGCCGGCGCATCCAGACGCGCTCTTTTCGTTCGCCGCGGCGGTCTCACACAGACCGCATACGCATTGTTCGTCCGAACCCCGAATCTTGGCCTGCAGAAGTGTAGTGTGTGGGATAC
>JBBQFA010000101.1:0-8296 GCA_038321515.1 Thermoleophilia bacterium
CCGCGCGCCCACGGCGCGCGGCCGCCGGCTTCGAACTCGCCGGAGTACAAATGGATGGTCAAGGTGTACGAGCCGGCGGCGCCCGGAGCGTAGGTGTAGGCGCCGGGGTTCATCCGGGTTCCCGTCCACGGGTCGGCCGGCCACCAGGAGTCGCCCAGACGGCTGCGGAGCATCTGCCGCCGAGTCGGGTAGAGGAAGAAGTTGGCGGCTCCCTCCCGGTCGATGATGCCGCGCAGCGCCATGATGCCGTCGCGCATCTCGTCGTTGGGCGTGCCTGCGCGGGCGGGAGTCGCGCCGCCGGCCACGAGGAGCACGGCGGCGGCCAGCGTCGCGACGACGATGCATATGCGTTGGATCATCGGTGTCAGACGGCCCCTTCTTCTTCAAGTGTGGCGGCGGGTCGCGGGCCGGTCAAGCCGCGCGCCGTGGGCGCGCGGGAGCTCCGGCCCTGATACGCTTTCGCCGGACGCGCCGCGGGGCCTGCTGCCGGCGCGCAACGGCGATGTGGAGGTGGTGCCCGTGGAGGCCAAGGTCCCGACGCGCATGGGTGACGGCTTCATGGTCGAGATGACGAGCAGCGAGCTGCGCGCCGACATCGAGGCGGCTACGGAGCTGGCGGCGGCGAAAGCCAAGGTCCCGCCGCTCTCGACCGACGAGCAGGAGCACCTGCTCGACATCTACGCCTCAGCGGCAGCGTTCACCGCCGTTGACATCGGCGATCAGGTCGTCCTGAGCTGCGACGGCGGCGGCAGCAAGATGACCGGCACCGACCTCCAGGACCTGCTCGAGAGCGAGCAGCGCCTGGGCCAGGACATCCTCGAGCTCTGGCACATCGAGTACAGCTACAAGGCGATCAAGACGATCCTGCCGTTTCAGCAGCAGATGATGCAGAACGTGCAGATGATGCTCACGGCGCCGGTCCAGTATGGAGCGCAGCCCAATCTCGCCTTCTACAGCAAGCCCGACGGCCCGGCCGAGAACTGGTTCGAGCTTCTGCCGCGCGGCGATATCGCCGGGGCCCGCGCGGCCATCGAAGAGGCCATGGACCACGCGACCAAGGACTTCATCTACGTGGGTGAGGGCATGCTCGACGCCGGCGCCGACGGTATGGACTTCGACACCACCGGCGGCGCCGGCGACGGCGACTTCTTCAGCACCCTATGTGCCGTGAAGCACCTGCGCGCCAAGTACCCGGAAGCCGGCATCGAGGTCGGCATGGCCGGCGAGTTCGTGATCGGCGTGCACGGCGAGCTCGAGTGGGACGGCCGGCGGCTCGCCGGCCTGTGGCCCAAGGAGCAGCTCGAGGTGTGCCAGGACGCCGGCGCCACCATCTTCGGGCCGGCGGTCAACATCCGCACCGGCAAGTCGTGCTGCTGGAACACCGCCTACTCCATCACCGTGACGAAGCCCTGCATGGACGTCGCCCGCATCCCGGTGCACCCCAACGTCGGCGAGGGCGTCGGTGGCGTGCCGGTCAACGGGTACCCGCCCGAGGACGCGGCGTCCCGGGCGGCCAAGGCCCACGTCGACCTGCTGCGCTGCGACGGGTTGTAGGTGGGCTCGGGTGACTCCAGAGGCATGGACGTCACCCACGCGCTCGCCGCGGGCATGGGCGGGATGCGGACTGCCGGAGACCTGGTGGCCCGCATGCAGATGTCCCGGGGGATGCGCTTGAAGGAAGCCAAGGAGTACGTCGCCGGGAGGCTCGGCTGCACGGTCCGCGACCTCAGCGACAGCTACGCGATGGAGCAGATCCGGGGAGAGAAGGGCCTGGGCCGGATCCTCGACCACTCCAATCTGCACCCCGGTGAGCCCAACGCGATGATGGCCAAGTTCCGCATCGCCGAGCTGCTCGGCCTGCACATCAACTCGGTGGAGCGCTTCAAGGAGCTGGCGGGGCTCTGAGCTGCCGCGGCTTGAGGTAGACCATGACCCAGGCGACGGCCGCCGCTGCCAGCCCGATGGGTACGAGCAGAACACCGGCGAACAGCGTGAGCACGACGCCGAGAGTATCGCCCGTCGGCGGGCCGAGCGAAACAGCCGACAGGAGCGCTCCAGTCGGCGGCGAAAGCTGTCGATAGAGGTGCCAGACCGGGTGTGAGCTACCGGCCACTGGGGCCGCGAGCCGCGGCCGGGTCCGCTTCGTGGAGGCAAACACATGAGACGCGTCGCAGGGATCGCGTTCATCGCGCTGCTGGCGCTGGCCATCGCCGGATCGTTCGCCGGCTGCGGCTGCCAGAAAGACATCGCGGTCAACACCACGGGGCAGATCGACGTCGCCAAGGATGCCGCTGCCAAGCTCGATCTCACGACGATCAAGGCGGGCGCGCAGGCATTCGCCGCCTCGACCGGCCAGGCGCCGGCCGATGCGTCGCAGGCGACCCTCGGCGGCTACGTGAACCCCTGGCCGACCAACCCGTGGACGCAGGCGCCGATGCAGCCCGGAGACGCCGTCGGCGACTACGTGTACACGCCGGGGGCAGACGGCTCATTCACGCTCGCCGTGCATCTGTCGGACGGCTCGACCTTCACGGCGCCGTGAGGCGGTAGACGCGGGTCGGGGAGCTCGCGAGGCGCTCCCCCCGCACCTGCCGATTTGAGGCTGCCCGCGTCGCTTGGTACTCTAGGCCGCGGAAAGGGGTCGACGTGGTGGGATTCTCTCCCGGTGGGTGGCGCTCGAAGCTCGTGTTCGTGGCTCTCGGCACCGCCTGCCTGCTCGGTATCACGATCCCGGTCATCGCCAGCGAGGGTAGCGCGACGCCCACCTGGAAGCTGCACAAGTATCTCAGCCGCGGCTGGGACCGCAGCTTCAAGTGCGACGTCTACGAAGAGATGCCGCGGGTGCCGCGGGTCCTCGTTTTCGGCGGCTCCCGCGGTCTGCGCATGGACCCGGCCGCGATCAAGCGCGCGACCGGCCTCCCCGCCTTCAACTTCGCCTTTCACAACGGCCGCCCCGAAGACGCGTGGGCGGTCACCGACTGGGTCCTTGACAGCCACCCCGACAAGCCACCGGCGGTGATCTGGTGCATGCAGGCCACGACGCTGGCCGACGTCCCGATGGCCACCGGCCTCTATACCGACGAGCGCCTCTCCCAGGCGTTTCCCAAGGAGCTGATCGACGCCAAGATCGACGGGATGATGCGGCGGCCCGAGAAGAACGCCCTTTCGGGGCGCCGGTACGGCTACGACGGCATGCTGTGGTGGAACAGCTACGACAGTAAGCGGCAGGCGGGGCTCACCCTCCAGGGAGCGCTCGCGGGATATCTCGACGCGAAGATGCTCGCCAAGGCCGGCAACCGCAAGATCCCGCGCAAGACGCGCGCGATGGCGTACTTCACGCGCACGCTCCGCCTGCTCAACGAGCACCAGATCAAGCCGGTGATCGTGATCATGCCGTACCAGCCCCAGGCGCTCAGCGCGTTCATGTCAGTCGGCTGGGGAGTCAAGCAGCGCTGGCTGCGGACGTATCTCACCAAACTCCAGGAGCACTTCGACTTCAAGGTCCTCAACTGTCTCCAGCTCAGCTCGTTCGGCGGCGATCCGAACGGTTTCTACGACGGCGCCCACCTGACCGCCGGGAACTCACGGCGTCTCATCCGGTACATCGTCCGCAGGGTGCCGTCGTGCTTCCGTCTGCCGAAGCCGACGCCGACCCCGTCGCCGAGCCCGAGCGTCAGCCCGTCGCCGAGCCCGAGTCCCACTGATTCGCCTGTCCCGGCGCCGGCGTACACGCCGGTGCCGGAAGATAGGAGCGTCCCGGCCGACTTGCTGGAGTAGGCAGCCGCAGGCTGAATGCGCGTGGCGCTGCGCTGCGCGCTGGCCGCAGGCTCAGGCGCCGATCAGCTTCTTGACGTACGTGGCGCGCTTGCTGGGGCGTCCGGTGCGCGCCTCCACTCCGTCCGCGCTGCCCATCGCCGCGAGCGCGGCGTTGACGCCCAGCCAGCGCAGAGGCTCCGGCTCCCAGGGCTTCGAGCGATGCCCTACCCACGGGAGTCGCGTCAGCTCCGTGTCGCGCTCCAGGATGAGGTCGCGGAGCGTGCGCCCGGCGAGGTTCGTGGTCGCGACACCATCGCCCACATAGGCACCCGCCCAGGCCATCCCGCTCGGGCGGTCGAGCCCCACGGAGGTGTACCAGTCGCGTGAGGCGGCGATCGCGCCGCCCCAGTGGTGCGTCACCTTCGCCTCGCCGATGGCGGGGAACAGCTCGCCGAGCAGGGCGCGCAGATGCTCCTGGACCTTGGGCACGCGCTCGTAGGCTTCACTGAGGCGCGAGCCGTAGTGGTACGGCGCGCCGCGGCCGCCGATCGCGATGCGGCCGTCCGCGGTGTGCATCGCGTAGAAGATGAGAAAGCGGAAGTCGCCGAAGACCTCGTGGCCGCTCCACCCGACCTCGTCCCAGAAGGCGGTCGGTAGCGGCTCGGTGCCGATCATCAGCGAGTAGATGGGGACGACGGCGCGCTCGTAGCCGGGCAGCTCCGGCGTGAACGCTTCGGTGGCGCGCACGACGACGCCGGCGCGCACGTCGCCGAACGGAGTCGTGGCGACGTGCGGCTCGATGCGCGTGACGGGGGTGCGCTCATAGATGGGCACCCCCAGACGCTCCACGACCTCTGCCAGCCCCCGCGTGAAGCGCGCCGGGTCGACGGCGGCGCCGTGCGGCGTGTAGCCGCCGCCGAGACACCCGGCGACCTTGACGCGCGCGCGCATCTCGGCCGCTCCGAGAAGCGTGTAGTCCTCATCGCCGAAGCCCCACGAGCGCTCGTACTGGAGCGCCTCGTGGGCGCGAAGGAGCTGCACTGGCGTCGTCGCCAGGTCGAGCTGCCCTCCCAGGTGAAAGCGGGCCTCGATCGCCTCCTCATCGACCACCCGGGCGATCTCGTACACTGTCGCGTGCAGGGCGCGCTGCTGGTCGATGACCGCCTGCCGCCCGTGGGTCTTCGCGGCCGCCTCGCGGGATCCCGGAAAGGTGGTGTGACACCAGCCGCCGTTGCGGCCGGAGGCGCCGAAGCCGGCGATCTCCCGCTCGAGAACGGCGACGCGCAGATGCGGGTCGGCCTTCTTGAGATAGTAGGCGGTCCAGAGGCCGGTGAAGCCGGCGCCGACGATCGCGACGTCCACGTCGAGAGGGCCGGGGAGTGCTGGGCGCGGGGTGAGCTCGCCGGGGACGCCGTCGAGCCACAGGCTGCAAGAGCGGTAATCGGTCACTGGACCCTCCTCAGGGGCGTGCGGTGACTTGCCTGGGCGCATCCTACAACGTCGACCTTGTGGGCGACCGGGCCGGTGCATGGCGAAAGCCGGAGTGACGCGCGCCGAGGGGCGCTTCAGGGGATGAGGACCAGCTTGCCGAGCGCCGGCCCGTCGATGACGGCGCGATGGGCGGCCGCGGCCTCCGCGAGCGGCAGCTCGCGGCCGACGACCGGCCGCAACCGCCCGGCCTCGAGGCCCGCCTGCACGGCCGCGTGGGCGGCGGAGAGCTCGTCGGCGCGCGCGTTCGGCAGGCGCATCGCCAGGATCGAGCCCTCGCGGTCCATGAGGTCGCGGGGATCGAGCGCGACGCGCCCGCGGCTTCCGACGACGACGACGCGGCCGCGCTGCGCGAGCAGGAGCAGGTCGCGGTCGAGGTTGACGTTGGCGAGGAGCTCGACCACGAGGTCGACGCCGCGACCTCCGGTCCAGTCGCGGAGCTGCTCGAAATGGCCGTCGTCGCGATGGTCGAAGACGGCGGCCGCGCCCTGCTCGAGGGCGAGGGCGCGGCCCTTGTCGCTCCCGGCCGTCGCCAGCACGGTGAGGCCCTCCGCGACGGCGAGCTGCACAGCGGCGAGCCCCACGGCTCCGCTGGCGCCGTGGACGAGCACGGTTTCGCCGGCGTTCGCCTGCGCCCGCTGGAAGAGCGCGCGGTAGGCGGTCGTGTACGGGACGCCGATGGCCGCGCCCTGGCCGAAGGTCAGGCCCGCGGGCAACGGGTGGAGCTGGCCGGCGCGACACAGGGCGAGCTCGGCGTACGTCCCGCTCAGCGAGCCCGACGTGTACACGCGCTCGCCGATGGCCGGGACCCGCCGCCGGCGAGCGGTCTCCTTGAGAGCCCCGCCGTCGCGGTCTCTCGATGCGTCCTCGGCCGGCCCGCCTGCGGCGGCCGGCCCGACCGCCGCGACGAGCCCGCCGGCGTCGCCGCCCGGCGTGTAGGGGAGGTCGGGCAACTCGACGTACGCGCCGGAGCGGATGTACGTGTCGACGGGGTTCACCCCCGCGGCGAGGACGCGGACGAGGATCTCGCCGGAGCCCGGCGAGGGTTCGTCGGCGTCCCTCACGGTGAGGACCTCCGGGCCGCCGAAGCGGTTGACGCGCACGGCCTTCATGATGCGGTCCTACCCCGGATCGGCTCTCAGGGCACGACGACGGTGGCGCCGTCGCTCAGGAACCCGGTCAGCCGGTAGCTCCGCCCCGCGTCGAGCTGCTCGTATGCGTAGTCGCCCTCCGCGCTGCCCGTCCGCATCGGGGCGCCCGTGAACGGGTTGACCGGCCACGGGTCCACGTACGGGCCGACCTCGCCGTCCGCCGTCACCTCGGATGCGGGCGGGAACAGCCCCCCGTGCTCGGAGGACCAGGTGAGTACGCCGACCTGGATGCGCGTGAGGGCGCTCCGCACCTCGTCGTCGGGCGAGGTGCTCGGGGACGCATTGGCGCTGGGGCTTTCGGTGACCGGCGGCGTCGGCGTCGGTGTCAGTGTGGGCGCGGGCGCCGGGGCCGTCTGCCCCGGGCCGGGCGCCAGCGCCGACACACGCGCCAGACGCTGGGCGCCGCCGCCGGCCGCGGTCTCGAATGTCGCCACGAGCTCGTCATCGTCCTCGTCGTAGACGATGCGCAGCTTGGCCGGGCCATCGGCGTCCATCAGGGCCCCGCCGCCGGGGACCGTGACCTTGAGGTCGTTGCCGTCCCACGCCGCCTCGGCGGCGCCGACGGCTTCTGTCGGAGCTGAGTAGAGCGTCACCGAGGCCACTTCGGCGCCGGCCTCGATCACGAGACCGCCGAGGGGCCCGGCGCTGCCCTCGGCGGGGCCCCACGTGCCGAGGAACGGGTCGATGTCGGGCCCCCGCAGGAACAGGCCGACGACGATCGTCAGAAGCATGCCGAGGGCGATGCCGAGCAAGGCGAACCAGACGAGGCGCGGCGGCCGCCACCGGCGACGATCGCCGCCGGGCTCGGCCGCCGAGGTCCTCCCCTTGGGGCCGACGGGCGGCGGCGTCGCCAGGACGCGGGTCTGAGCCTCGCCGCCCGGCTCGACGGACGTCGCATCCTCGCCGGGCATCACGCGCGTGTCGTCCTCGCCGCCGGGGGTCACCCTGGTCACGTCCTCGCCGTGCTGGTCGTCGGTCATCCGGCGGCATCCTTCGGGCTGTCATCCTGCTCCAGGAGACCCCACAGGTCGAAGAACCGCGGGCAGGTCTTGGCGACACAGGAGGGATCCGAGACGACGATGCCGGGCGTGCGCAGGCCGAGCACGGCGAACGACATCGCGATGCGGTGGTCGCCGTGCGAGTCGATCTCGGCGCCGTGGGGCGCTCCGGGGATGACGCGCAGGCTGTCGGGCCCCGACTCGACGCGCACACCGGCCCTCCCGAGGTTCTCCCCCATGGCGGCGATGCGGTCGGACTCCTTGAGGCGCACGTTGCCGATGCCGGTGATCGTGACCGGGCTGAGAGCGAACGGTGCGATCGCCGCCAGCGTCATGAAGGTGTCGGAGATGTCGCCCATGTCGACGGCGAGGCCGTTGAGCAGGCCGGCGCCTTCGACCTGCAGGCCGTCGGCCGTGTCGCGTACGACGGCGCCCATCGCCTCGAGCACGTCGGCGAAGCGCACGTCGCCCTGCAGCGCCCTCTCGCGGTGGAGACCCTCGACGGTGACGCGGCCGCCGGTCAGAGCCGCCGCGGCGAAGAAGTACGACGCGGTCGAGGCGTCGGGCTCGACCGCGAACCGGCGCCCCGCGTAGGCGGCCGGCGCCGGCGTCGTGAAGCGGTCGTAGCCGTCGCGCTCGACCGTGACGCCGAAGGCGCGCATCATCGCGATCGTCATGTCGACGTACGGCCGGCTGACGAGGTCGTCGACGACCAGCGTCAACGGCGCCGCCCCGAGGGGCGCCGCCATGAGCAGCGCGGAGAGGAACTGGCTCGAGAGGTCGCCCGGGAGCCCCAGGTCGCCGCCGGTGAGGCCGTGCGCCGTCACGGTCACTGGGAGGCGCTCTGCGTCCGGAGGGTCGACAGCGGCCCCGAGCTGCTCGAGCGCTCTCAGGAGGAGGCCC
>JBBQFA010000102.1:0-8273 GCA_038321515.1 Thermoleophilia bacterium
TCGTGCCATACCCGAAGGCCACCGCCTTCTGGGCGCACTCGAGGATCACGTCGGCAGAGACCCGGTAGCGCTCGACGGCTCGGTTGCCCGCGCGGATGCCGCAGTAGGTACAGCCGCGCACGCAGTAGTTGCTCACCTCGACGAGGCCGCGGAGGTGGACCGCGTCGCCGACGAAGCGGCGGCGCGTCTCGTCGGCCGCGGCCCACAGCGTCTCCAGCCGCGCTTCGTCGGTCTCGCGGAGCCACCATTCGATGGCGTCCCGCGAGAGAGCGTCGGCGATGCCGAGGGGCGGGGGAGAGGGCGCGGAGGACATCATCGACGGCGAGGAGATCGGGTCTGAGGGGCGGCGGTCTTCAGCAGAGGTCGTCGACGGCGACGTCCCCGGGCAGACCGGCGGTCACCGGCTCCGCCGGTGCGTGCCCGGCCCGTCGCGACTGCGCCGCGCGCATCGCGTCGAGGGCGGCGGGAAACGGCTGCAGGGCGCGCTCGAAGATGCCAAGGCTGAAGGCGATCACGAGGCCGTAGTTGGTGATCGGTACGCCTTGCTGCCGGCAGCGCAGGATCCGTCCCAGCATCGCCCTCCGGTTGAAGGTGCAGGCGCCGCAGTGGATCACGAGGTCCCAGCTCGAGAGGTCGTCGGGAAAGTCGTGGCCCTGCATGTGCTCGATGTTCAGCTTGCCGCCCACGTACTGGGTGAGCCAGCGCGGGATCTTGACGCGGCCGATGTCCTCGGCGATCGGGTGGTGGCTGCAAGCCTCGGCGATCAGGATCCTGGCGCCGCTCTTGAGATCGTCCACCGCCAGGGTGCCCTCGACCTGACTGATGAGATCGCCCTTGAAGCGGGCGAAGAGGATGCTGAAGCTCGTCATCGGCACCTCGGGCGGCGTGTCGGCGGCCACCTTGAGAAACGCCTGGGAGTCGGTGACGACGAGCTTTGGCGGCCGGTTGAGACGCGCGATGGCGTTGCGGAGCTCTCGCTCCTTCACCACGAGCGCCATCGCGTCGCTGTCCATGAGGTCGCGGATGCTCTGCACCTGCGGCAGGATCAGGCGGCCGCGCGGCGCCTCCTTGTCGATGGGGACGACGAGCACGGCGAGGTCACCGGAGTTGACGAGGTCGCCGAGGATCGACGGGTTGTCGATGAAGTCGGGCGGCGCCGCGTCGAGCAGCGCCTGGCGGAAGTCCAGCACGCCGCGCCCTTCGCTGGCCGCCGTCATCACCGGCTTGAGCTTGAGGTCCTGCAGGCGCTTGACGGGCGCCGGCTTGGTCACGAGATCGCTCTTGTTGAAGACCACGACGACCGGCGTCTTGCGCTCCTGGAACTCGTCGAGGATGCCGTCTTCGTACTCACCCCAGCTACCCGCCTCGGTGACCAGCACGCCGAGGTCGGTGCGGTCGAACACCTGCATCGTGCGCTTGGCGCGCAGCTCGCCCAACACACCGACGTCGTCGATGCCGGCGGTATCGATGAACAGGACGGGGCCGAGCGGCAAGAGCTCCATCGGCTTCTCGACCGGGTCGGTCGTGGTGCCGGCGAAGTCGCTGACGATGCTGACGTCCTGGCGGGTGATCGCGTTGAGCAGGCTCGACTTGCCGACGTTGCGGCGGCCGAAGATGCCGATGTGGAGCCGCATGCCGCGCGGCGCGTCCATCAGGCCCATCTCTCAGTCCTCCACGCCGGCGCCGCGCGCTTGGGGCGTGCCCAGCCGGCAGACGGCCTCGGCGGAGAGGAGTTCGTCGTACTGCTCACCCGTGAGCAAACCGTCGGCGACGACCACGTCGCGGATCGTCGCCTTCTGCTCGCCGGCTCTGCGTACGACCTCGCAGGCCGCGTCGTAGCCGATCTGCGGGACGAGAGCCGTCGCCGCTGCGCTCGAGGCGTGCACGTGCGCGGCGCAGCGCTCCTCGTCGGCCTCGATGCCCTCGACGCAATACCGGCGCAACACCTCATCGGCGCCGGCGAGCAGGCTGAGGCTCTGGAGCAGGCAGGCGGCGACGAGCGGCAAAAAGGCGTTGAGCTCGAGGCTGCCGAGGCCGGCGGCGGTCGCGATCGTGGTGTCGTAGCCGAACACCAGCAGCGCCACCTGGGTCACGGCTTCGGGGATCACCGGGTTGACCTTGCCGGGCATGATGCTCGACCCGGCCTGCCGTTGCGGCAGCCGGATCTCGCCCAGCCCGGCCTCCGGGCCTGAGCTCAGCAGCCGCAGGTCGCCGGCGACCTTGAGCAGCGTCGCCGCGTGCGCCTTGAGGATGCCGGAGACCTCGACGAACACGTCGACGTTCTGGGTCGCCTCGGTGAGGTTCTCGGCGCGCGCGAAGCCGATGCTGGTGAGTTCGCGCAGCGTGTCGACGACGCGAAAGATGTACTGCCGCGGCGCCGCGAACCCGGTGCCGATCGCCGTGCCGCCGAGGTTGACGACGCGGAGGCGCTCCTCGCATTTGTAGATGCGCCAGCGGTCGCGGCCCATCGCCTCGGCGTAGGCGCCCATCTCGCGGCCCAGCGTCGTCAGCACCGCGTCCTGGTACTGCGTGCGCCCCACCTTGACGACGTGCGCGAACGCCTGCTCCTTGGCCTGGAAGGCCTCCTGCAGGGAGACCACCTGCTCCTCCAGCCGGTGGAGCAGCTCGATCGCCGCCAGCCGGAGCGCCGTGGGGTAGGTGTCGTTGGTGCTCTGATGCAGGTTGATGTCGTCGAGCGGCGAGACGCGCCCGTAGTCGCCGGGCGTCTCGCCGAGGATCTGCAGGGCGCGGTTGGCGAGCACCTCGTTCACGTTCATGTTGGTGCTCGTGCCGGCGCCGCCCTGCAGACGGTCGACGACGACGTGCTCGTCGAGCAGGCCATCGGCCAGCTCGCGGCAGGCGCGCTCGATAGCTTCGGCCTTGGCGTCGTCGCCGGCCCAGATACCGAGCGCCCGGTTGGTGCGCGCGCAGGCGAGCTTGACCATGCCGTAGGCGCGCGCCAGCTCGACGTGCACGGGGCGGCCGGCGAGCGGGAAGTTCTCGAGCGCTCGCTCGGTGTGCGCGCCGTGCAGGCTGCCCGCCGGCACGGCTACCTCACCGAGCATGTCCCTCTCGATGCGCACGTCGTCGCTCATCGTCCCGGGCGCGGCAGCCGCGTCAGTGCCCGAACACCATCTTCTGGACCTGCACGCCCTCGACCTCGTTGAGCTTGTCCATCATCGCCCCGGCCTCGGCGTCGCTACCGAAGAACTCGATGAGGACCACGCCGCTGGGCGAGCAGACGTCGGCGTCCACGTCGTGGAGCCCGATACGCGTCTTGACGTTGCAGCCATACTCGGTGAAGACCTTTTGCACGGAGGCGGCGTTCTTGAGCCGGTCGCTGACGTGGATGCCGAGGATGATGTGGTCGTCGTTCATGAGTGGTCCTCTCGTGTCGTGGTCAGCAAAGCACGTCGCGGTCGCCGGCGCGCACCTTGGTGAGCATCGTCTCGGTGTGGGCGCGGCGGACATCGTCCATCTCCGCGACCTTGCTCGTGATCAGCGCCTCGCCGATGGCGCGAGTCTCGGCGCTGCCGTAGTCGATCAGGTACTCCTCGAACGTGCTGATCGCGTTCGGGTCGCAGTGGTGCTTGATGTCGCCGGGCTTGGCCAGGTCCATGAAGTCCATACCGGTGCGACCGAGACGGTAGCAGGCGGTGCAGAACGAGGGCACGTAGCCGAGCTCGGCCACGTCGCGGATGACCTCGTCGAGCGTGCGGTGGTCGCCGAGCTGAAACTGCGCCGCGTCGAACTTCTCATCCTCCTCGTAGCCGCCGGGGTTGGTGCGGCTGCCGGCGCTGATCTGGCTGACGCCGAGGGCGAATGTCTCGCGGCGGAGGTTGGCCGTCTCGCGCGTGCTCATGATCATGCCCGTGTAGGGCACGGCGAGGCGCAGGATGGCGACGATCTTGCGGAAGTCGACGTCGCTCACCGGCAGCGGCGGCTCGCTTGCCATGTCGGAGCCGCTCGCCGGCTCGAGGCGCGGCATGCTGACCGTGTGCGGGCCGACGCCGTAGGCGCGCTCGAGCTCGTGGATGTGCTGCAGCATGGCCAGGATCTCGAAGCGCCAGTCGGCAAGGCCGAAGAGGACGCCGATGCCGACGTCGTCGATGCCTGCCTCCATGGCGCGGTGCATGCCGGTGACGCGCCAGTCGAAGTCACGCTTCTTGCCGCCCACGTGCACGGCGCCGTAGGTCTCGCGGTGGTACGTCTCCTGAAAGAGCTGGAAGGTGCCGATGCCGCTCGCCTTGAGGGCGCGGAAGCCGTCGACGCTGAGGGGCGCCACGTTGACGTTGACGCGGCGGATCTCGCCGTTGCCACGCTTGACGTCGTAGATGGTGGCGATGCTGTCGAGCACGTATTGGAATCCGCCATCTTTGGGATACGACTCGCCGGCCACGAGCAGGATGCGCTTGTGTCCCTGGTCGACCAGCGCCTCCACCTCGTGCCGGATCTCCTCCTGGGTGAGGGCGCGCCGCTGTAGCTCCTTGTTGCGCACGCGGAAGGCGCAATAGAGACAGTCGTTGTTGCAGAGGTTGCTGATGTAGAGCGGGGCGAAGAGCACGAGGCGCGAGCCGTAGATCGCGTCCTTGGCGTCACGCGCCGTCTCGAAAAGCTCGGCCAGCAGCCCGGGGTCGCTCACCGAGCTGAGCACCGCGACCTCGTCCATGTCGAGGCCCTTGAGCTCCCGCGCCTTGGCGAGGATCTCGCGCACGCGGCCCGCATCCTTGGTGGAGGCGGCGCGCATGGCGTCGTCGATCGCCGCCTCGTCGATGAACGAGCCGGTCTCTGGAATCGCTGTCACGTGTTGCTCCCTCGGTCGACTGCTCCCGTCTCGGCGCAGTCGGCCGTCGCTGGGATCTCAAAACTGAACTCCGCCCACTCGCCGTGCTCGGAGTCGGCGGTGAGGCGGCCCTTGTGCAGCTGGATGATGCGCCACGAGTTGTACAGCCCGACCCCGGTTCCGCGGCGGCTCTTGAGGGCCGGGTCATCGAGGCGCGAAAAGCGCCGGAAGAGCTTGTCCTGCTGCGACTGGCTGAAGCCGGGCCCGGCGTTCCACACCGCGACCTTCAGCCGGTCGTGGGACTTCTCGTCCCTCAGGACCTCCGTTGTGAGCCTGATCTCACCGCCCTCGTTGCCGTACTTGATGGCATTGTCGAGGAGGTTGACGAGGACGATACGGAGGAGCGTCGAGTCGCAGCAGATGAGAGGGAGTGGAGGCGCGGGCACGCAGGCCATCAGCTGCATGCCGTGCGCGTCGACCTGCGGACGAACGAGGTCCACGGCCTCCGCGACCACATCCTGCGTGACGTCCACGCGGGACTGCGGGTCGAGCGTGAGCTCACCGCCCTCGACGCGCGCCAGGTCGAGATACTCGCGCACCAGGCTCAGAAGGTACTGGCCCTTGCGCTCCATGCTCTCGACCTTGGCCTGTTGTTCGGGCGTGAGATCGCCGAGATAGCCTTGCGTGAGGATCTGGGCATCGGTGACCATGGAGGCGACAGGGCTCTTCAGCTCGTGACTGACGAAGCCGAGCATCTGCGTGTAGGCGTAGTTGGCCTCTTCGAGCTGCTCGATGCGCCACGCCTTCTCGACGGCCTGGCTGAGGCGCTCCGTGATCGCCATCTGCAGCTCGATGTGTATGGGGGCGTACGCATGCGGTTGGCGCGAACTGCGAAAGATGAAGCCGACGACGCGCCCCTCGACGCTGAGCGGGCACGTCAGGCTCGAACGCACGCCTTCTTTGACCAGCAGCTTGGACGAGCGGCTGCGCGGGTGCTCCTGCACGTAGGCCTCGAGGTCCCCGATGATGCGCGGCAGGCCGCTGTGCAGGACCTCCTGCAGGGAGCTTCCTTGAAGTGCCTCGCGGTAGCCCTGACCGATACGCAGCCTCTCGTAGGAAGCGCGATTGTAGTAGCTGGTGACGAGCTCGCCCTTCTCGTCGACGAAGGCGAGTCCCATGCGGTCGCAGGGGATGAGCCCCTGGGTGTTCTCGAAGAGGTAGTCGACGATCGCCCGCAGAGACGGACGCGCCGCGATCTTCTGGTTGACGGTGCGAAGCAGAGTGCGTGCTTCGGCCCCGATGGGCTTGAGCGCGCCCGCGTCCCGGAACGGATCCACGTAGGTGACGGCGGACCGTTGCTGCTTCTTCTCTGCTCCCATGGGCGTCTTCGGCCTCCACGTTGGGGCGCACCCCGGTTTCCGACCGACCACAGTGTAGTCGATGCAGCCGGCCGTCACCGGCACGACCGGCGCCTGCCGGAGACGCCGCCGCTCGCGCGGCGGCGTCTCCGGGACGAGGGCTCGCCTTAGTCTTGCGGGATGTGCTTGCCGCGGGCCACGTACTCCGTGTGCAGGAGCTTGTGGCTCTTGTGGCCGCACGGCCCGTCGGTGAGGAACTCGGCGTAGGTCGCGGCGACCGCCGGGTTCTCGTACGACTTGCGCACCTCGTAGGCGTGGTCTTCGCTGTAGATGGCCTTGGCGCGGGCGGCACGGATCTCCGGGCTTGTCGGGATCGGCTGGCCTCCGCCGCCCAGGCAGCCGCCCGGGCAGGCCATGAACTCGATGAAGTGACATTCGCTGAACTTGCCGCCAGCCTTGATGTCGTCCATGACCTTCTTGGCATTGGCGGTACCGTGGGCGACCGCGACCTTGAGCGTCGCTCCGTTGAGCCACTCCCAGTCGGGCACGAGGTGCGCGAGGATCTCGGGCACAGGGCCGACCTGCGGGATCGTGATCTCAGCGTACTTGACGCCCTCGAAGCCGCGCACCGGGACGATGTCGCCGTGGTCGTAGATGCTCTCGACCTTCAGCCCGGTGACCAGCTCGATCACGGTGCGCAGAGCGCTCTCCATGACGCCGCCGGTGGCGCCGAAGATGACGCCGGAGCCGGTGGCGGTGCCGAACGGGTCGTCGAAGTCGCTCTTCGGCAGGCTCGGCACGTGCAGGCCGGCCTCTTTGAACATCTTGCCGAGCTCACGCGTGGTGATGCCGTAGTCGACGTCCTTGAAGCCGGAGTCGTGCATCTCAGGGCGGTTGCACTCGTACTTCTTGGCCGAGCACGGCATGAGCGCGCAGCTCACGATGTTCGCCGGGTCGAGCCCGAGCTTCTCGGCGTAGTAGGTCTTGATGAGAGCCCCGAACATCTGCTGGGGGCTCTTGGCGCTCGAGGCGTTGGGCAGGTACTCGGGGTAGAAGTGCTCGAGGTACTTGACCCAGCCCGGCGAGCAACTGGTGAACTGCGGCAGCGCGACGTCTTTGTCGCCCTGCACCAGGGCCTTGTAGAGGCGCAGGATGAGCTCGGTGCCCTCCTCGATGATCGTGAGGTCGGCGCTGAAGTTGGTGTCGAACACCATGTCAAAACCGGCCCGGCGCAGCGCCGTGTTCATCTCAAAGGTGACCGGCGTGCCCGGCTCGAGGCCGAACATCTCGCCCATCGCCGAACGCGGCGCGGGGGCGGTCTGGATGACGACGTGCTTGTCGGGGTCGTCGAGCGCTGCCCACACCTCGTCGGTCTCGTCCTTGGCGTACAGGGCGCCGACGGGGCAGCGATTGACGCACTGGCCGCAGTTGATGCAGACCACGGAGCCGAGAGGCATGTCCTCGAAGGTCTCGATGGTCACCTTGTTGCTGCGGCCGATCGCCTCGAGCACGCCGACTTCCTGGATGTCGATGCAGGTGCGGATGCAGCGGCGGCAGCGGATGCACTTGTTCATGTCACGCATCACGGAGTAGCTCGAGACATCCTGCTCGAAGAGCGGCTCTTCCGGGTGCCCGAAGGCGAACTCGGTGATGCCGTACTCCTCGGCCAGCGACTGCAGTTCGCAGTTGCCGTTGCGCACGCAACTGTAACACTCGCCGCAGTGCTCGCTGAGGAGCAGTTGGAGCACGTGCTTGCGCGCCATACGGACCTTGCGCGTGTGCGTCTTGATCTTCTGCTGGTTGACGACCGGGAACGTGCAGGCGGGCTGCAGGGTCCGCTGGCCCTCGACCTCGACGACGCACATGCGGCAGACGCCGGCGACGTTGAGGTCCGGGTGGTCGCACAGCGTCGGGATGTTGACGCCGGCGTTCTTTGCGGCTTCGAGGATCGTGGTGCCGAACGGCACCTTGGCCTCGACGCCGTCGATGGTGACGCTGACCAGGGCGCCGATGGCGTCCGGGCTCGTGGTGGTGATGACGCGCCGGTGCTGCTGCGAGAGCGGCGCGCGATGGATCGGCGTGGTGGGGTTGCTCATGCTCACTCCCTCGCTCTCGTCAGGCGCTCGGGGCGC